>CAYTIV010000209.1:0-3377 GCA_964437895.1 uncultured Methylotenera sp. | reverse complement strand
GCCCTGAGCATTAAAGCTCAAATGGTGCGCGATATATTCAGAAGGGGTGAGTTCTGCGTGTTGTGCGTGTTCGGTTGTCATATTTTCAAACTATTTTAAATTAACGTGTCTACACATTCGCTTGTGATTTTGCCAATGCCGCACCAGAAAACAAGGCCGCTGCTGCCAAACCAGCGATGAGCGCAAGTGGCACGAGTGCCTGATAGGCTTTAAAAATCACAAACAGAATAATCGCGATGATTACTATTTTTACTGCTTCTGCCTTGAGCAAATTGAGCAATACAGCTGTGGGGTCCGTTTTTAAACGACCTTTTTCAGCAATCCTGGCTGCAAACCACGCACCCACAATCACTGATAGCCCACCCATAAATGCCGATAATGCTGCGGCAACACCACCAATCGCAAAGGACAGTAACGTCACGGATGCCGTTGCTACCAACTGCCAACGCAACATATTGCGATAGAGCGGCATTCCTGCTGCTGTGTTTTGTTGACCACTCATGGGGGTTGACCGCTAAATTTCAAGGCAAAATACTACAAAGACGCGAGATTTTGAATTATTCACTCTGTTAAGTCAAGCACCAAACACATGTAACTGCCTGAATGAGCTGGAAAAATCTGCCACACTCTGTGCTGAATCAAACTTTTTTATGATTTAAGGCGGTTATCCGTCAGTTTCGCTATCCAATCATCGAGTTGATCAAGATTTGAAAAGCTCAACTTTAATACACCTGTACCGCCCGCCTTACTATTGATTGCCACAGCCGCGCCTAACAACTCACTCAACTGTGTTTGCAAAGCAGCGACATCCGCATTCACAGCAGGGGCAGATTTTTTGTCTGCAACGGGCTGCGTCTGTGTCAGTCGCTCAACCTCACGCACAGACAAGCCTTCTTGCACAACCTTATTAGCGAGCAGTATCTGCTGAGCCGGCTCACTGCCAACCAGCGCACGCGCATGCCCCATGTCGATCTGATTATCCAGCAACATATCCTGCACCATCGGTGTCAATGTCAGCAAACGCAACAGATTGGATACTGCCACCCGCGAGCGGCCGACGGCGATGGCTGCTTTTTCATGCGTCATATCAAATTCATCAATCAGACGCTTGATCCCCATAGCCTCTTCAAGCGGATTTAAATCTTCACGCTGAATATTCTCAATCAACGCCATGGCCAGAGCCGCTTCATCTGCGATCTCACGTACGATCACAGGCACCTCAGTCAATCCCGCTTTTTGTGAAGCCCGCCAGCGACGTTCACCGGCAATAATCTCGTATCGATCGGCCGCCAATTCACGCACCAAAATAGGCTGCATGATGCCCTGACTAGCGATCGAGGCCGCCAATGTCTGTAGCGCCTCTTCGTTCATGTATGAACGCGGCTGGTACTTACCTGGCTGTAATTGACTGACGGGCAGGGTACGCAAACTATCGGACTGCGCAACTACTTCCGTGTCGCCTGATAACAATGCATCTAAACCACGTCCAAGTCCTTTGGGCTTTACCATCCTGCTATTTCCTTGTCATTTTTTGTTAAATCCAGCGTGATCAAATCAGTGCTTCTGAGTGATTTCCTGCGCCAATTCCAGATAAGCTTGCGCACCCTTGGAAGAGCGGTCGTACAACAATACCGGCATGCCATAGCTTGGCGCCTCCGCCAAGCGCACATTGCGCGGCACTATCGTCTGATAAACCTTTTTACCAAAGTGGTTCACCAACTGGGCAGACACTTGCTGGGCTAGCATGTTGCGATTATCGAACATAGTGCGCAAAAGGCCTTCGATTTCCAACACCGGATTCAAGTGAGCACGCACTTTCTTGACTGTATTTACTAGATCAGACAACCCTTCCAGCGCATAGTATTCGCACTGCATGGGTATCATCACCGAATGTGCAGCAGTCAGCGCATTCACGGTGACCAGATTGAGAGAAGGGGGGCAATCCAGCAATACAAAATCATAAGCCTCTTCCCCGAGCTTCAAGATCGCATTTTTCAAGCGCGTTTCACGCGCCATCTCATTAACCAACTCCACCTCGGCACCGGCTAAGTCTCGATTTGACGGCGCAACATCAAACTTTGCCGCTTCAGCGCGCACAATCACCTCTTGCAAGGTTTTATTACCAATAAGCACTTGGTAAATACTATCCCTAAGATGCGCTTTGTCTATGCCACTTCCTGTACTAGCATTACCCTGAGGGTCTAGGTCTACCAGCAGGACCTTCTTGCCGTTTTCGGCAAGACTGGCCGCAAGATTGACACAGGTGGTCGTTTTGCCGACCCCCCCTTTTTGGTTGGTAATTGCGATTATTTTCATTATGAATTCTCAAACACAATCAAATGCCTCTCCGCTTGCAAATTTGGCACTTGCAAACGAATGACCTCCGCGGGCGTCACACCTGCGCGCTGCAATTCCTCCGTTGGCACCACCCCCTTCATGGCCAACCAACGCCCCCCAGGCAATATCAAATGTCGCGTAAGCTGTTGAAACAACGCAATATCAGAAAATGCGCGCGAGATCACCTGCGCAAACAGGGCAGGGGGCTGATAAGCCTCCACGCGCCCATGTACCACCTCCGCGTTATGCAAGCCAAGCTCCGCTTTCACTTGGCGCATGAAAATCGCTTTCTTCTGCACCGTATCAATCGTTGTTACAGCCACATCAGGCCGCGTAATGGCAACAACCAATCCTGGTAAACCACCACCACTACCCACATCCAGCAAGTTTCCCGATTTAATATAAGGCAGGACACTCAAACTATCTAACAAATGCAGCACCAGCATTTCATCAGCATCGCGCACCGCTGTCAGGTTGTAAACCTTGTTCCACTTTTGCATCAAGGACATATAATCCAGACACTTTTGCTGCATTTCTTTTGAAACAACAGCCTCCAACCCCAAGGCCGCAATACCGGCCGCCAACTTAGATTGCATACCCATCACACTGTAGCACTATCGCCAGCTTGGCTTTGTTTTTTCTGTTTACGCTTGAGATAAACCAGTAGCAATGAAATCGTTGCGGGCGTAATGCCCTGTATGCGACTTGCCTGGCCAATCGTTTCTGGTCGATGTGCCAGCAACTTTTGACGCGCTTCATTACTCAAGCCATGCACGTCATTATAATCAATGACGCCACCCAATTTTATGTTTTCACTGTTTTTCTGTCGCGCAATTTCTTCATTCTGACGATCAATATAGCCCTGATACTTAGCTGCGATCTCAACCTGCTCCAATACATCCTCCGCCAACACTTCCGAGGCCGGAACCAAGTCAAGCAATGATTGGTAAGTCACCTCAGGTCTGCGCAACAACTCAAACAGGGAGTACTCATGTTCCAGCAACTTACCAAACACGGACAATTGTGTTTCACGTGAAACA
>CAYTIV010000208.1:0-3391 GCA_964437895.1 uncultured Methylotenera sp. | reverse complement strand
CTAATCAGACCTACCAAAAAAAGAGGCTGCGGCCTCTTTTTTTATTTTAATGTTATTGAAATTTGAAGAATATTCACAATGGCCGATCTTAATCACTTAATCGCCGAGGCGGCGCAAGATTTTGCTGCTTGTCACGACGTTCCTGCACTGGAAAATGCCAAAGCCAAGTATCTGGGCAAATCAGGTGCCCTGACGGATGCGCTAAAGGGGCTGGGCAAATTGTCTGCTGAAGAGCGTCCTGCAGCTGGCGCTGCGATTAATGTGGTCAAGCAGGCGGTTGAGCAGGCGTTAAATGACCGCCGTGACAGAATTCTGGCGGCCGCACAGGCTAAACAGCTGGCTAGTGAGACCATTGATGTCACACTGCCCGCGCGGGCACAGTCTGCAGGTGGCCTGCACCCTGTGACGCTGACCTTGCGTCGTGTAGAGGAGTTGTTTCACTCCATCGGTTTCAGTGTGGCAGATGGCCCTGAAATCGAAACCGATTTTTATAATTTTACCGCGCTCAATATTCCCGATAATCACCCGGCCAGAGCAATGCATGACACGTTTTATGTAGACAGCGGCAATGACAGCATGGAGCATGTGTTGCGTACGCACACCTCTCCCGTGCAGGTTCACTACATGGAAAACAATACACCACCATTGAAGATTATTGCGCCAGGCCGTGTTTATCGCGTGGATTCAGATGCCACCCATTCACCCATGTTTCATCAGGTAGAAGGCTTGTGGGTCGATGAGCAAATCAGTTTTGCCAACCTCAAGGGCGTGGTGCAGGATTTTCTGCAAAAATTCTTCGAGCGCGATGATCTGACGGTCCGTTTTCGTCCTTCTTTCTTCCCATTTACTGAGCCTTCTGCCGAAATGGATATGAGCTGGAATGGCGGTTGGTTAGAAATCGGTGGCTGCGGCATGGTGCATCCTGAAGTGCTCAGACACGTTAATATCGACAGCAGCCAATACCGAGGCTTTGCCTTTGGCTTGGGCGTTGAACGTCTGGCCATGCTGCGTTATGGCGTCAACGATTTGCGTCATTTCTTTAATAACGATTTGCGCTTTTTGCAACAGTTCATCAAGTAAACCCCGCGCACTTTAAACACCGAATTTAGACAAGGCTAGATAGATATGCAGTTCTCCGAACAGTGGTTACGTTCCATGGTTAATCCGTCACTGGATACCGAGCAGTTGGGGCATGCCCTGACCATGGCGGGTCTCGAGGTAGAAGCGTTGACACCGGTAGCGCCTGCATTCAGTCACGTCGTGGTGGCTGAGATCCTCGAAGCAGTCAAACATCCAGATGCGGATCGTTTGCAGGTGTGTAAAGTAAAAGTGGGCGAAGAGGTTTTGCAAATCGTCTGTGGCGCTGCCAATGCACGCGCCGGGCTCAAAGCCCCTTGTGCGCTGGTGGGCGCGGCATTGCCAGGCATTCAAATCAAACAAGCCAAGGTCCGTGGTGTCGAGTCCTTTGGTATGATGTGCTCAGCCAAAGAGCTGGGTATCGCTACCGAAGCCAACGGTATTTTGGAGCTGCCGGCAGAAGCGCCGGTGGGGCAGGATATCCGTGAGTACTTATCATTAAATGACAGTACGTATACTTTAAAGCTGACGCCTAACCGTGCGGATTGCCTCAGCATTGTTGGCATCGCCCGCGATGTGGTGGCCATGACCGGCGCGCCAATGACCGTACCAGCCATCCCCGCAGTCGCGGTGAGTAGCGCGCGCACACAACAGGTTAATCTGGCGGCCACCGCAGCCTGTCCAGCCTATTATGGCCGCGTCATTGAAGGCGTCAACGCACAGGCGACTACGCCTGATTGGATGGTGCGTAGACTGGAGCGTAGCGGCATTCGCAGCATCAGTGCACTGGTGGATATCACCAATTACGTGTTACTGGAGCAGGGGCAACCCATGCATGCCTTCGATCACGCGTTACTGCGTGGAGATATCACTGTTAGATTTGCACAGACAGGTGAAAAGCTAGCTTTGCTCAATGACAGCGAAGTGACGCTGAAAACTGACGATTTGGTGATTGCCGATGCACAAGGCCCTGTGGCACTGGCCGGCATCATGGGCGGTAAGCCTAGTTCAGTCACAGATGCGACCCAAGCTATTTTCCTGGAAAGTGCGTTTTTCACGCCGGATGTCATGGCAGGTAAAGCGCGTCGTCTGGGTCTGAGTACCGACTCATCCTATCGCTTTGAGCGGGGGGTAGACTTTGGCAACACCCGCCATGCGCTTGAGCGTGCAACGGCCTTGGTGCTCGAAATCTGTGGTGGTCAGGCGGGTCCTGTAACCGCAGTGACTGCACAGCTGCCAGAGCGTAAACAAGTCACGCTGCGCCATGCTTATTTGTTGTCCGTGCTGGGCATTGAAATCAGTCTGACTCAGGTAGGGCAGTTGTTAACGCAATTGGGTTTTGCCTACACTGAGGCGAATGGCGTATTTGCAGTGCATGCCCCTAGTTTCCGTTTCGACATTGCGCGCGAAGAGGACTTGATCGAAGAAGTTGCGCGTCTGCATGGCTACGAGCATATTCCAGCCCTGACACCGGTGGCACCGCAAGGCATGTTGGTGGCGCCAGAGGCAACACGCAGTAAGCACTGGTTGCGTGACGTGATGGTCAATCACGGCTATCAAGAAGTCGTCACCTATAGTTTTGTGGATGCCAGCTGGGAGCGCGATTTGTATGGCAACGCGCAGCCGATTGTCCTCAAAAATCCGATTGCAAGCAATCTCAGCGTGATGCGTTCAGGTCTGTGGGGTGGTTTGCTGGATGTGCTCGATTACAACCTCAAACGTCAACAGACCCGCGCCATGCTGTTTGAACTAGGCGCACGTTACCAACAAGCTGCGCAAGGTTTTCAGGAAACACTGACCTTGTCTGGCCTGCTCTATGGCAGCGTACAGCCTGAGCAGTGGGGGGCAGAGGCGCGCGCATTTGATTTTTATGATGCCAAGGCACATGTGGAAGCCGTGTTTGCCCAGCCATTACGTTTTGTCGCCGAAACACATCCGGCATTGCATCCAGGCCAGTCAGCACGCATCTATCTCGGTGATCAAGCCGTGGGTTGGTTGGGTAAATTGCATCCACAATGGCAACAGCAGTATGGTCTGACCAGTGCTTGTTACCTGTTTGAGCTGGATGCTGACCAAGCCCTGGCAACGCAGGTGCCTCGCTATACAGAGGTCAGCAAATTCTTGCCGGTGAGACGCGATTTGGCCATGGTGGTGGATCAAAATGTGACTGCGCAAGCCATGATTGAGGCGGTGATGGCAGAGCAAATTCCACAGTTGCAAACGGTAAAATTGTTTGATGTTTATCAGGGTAAAGGTGTTCCCGAAAACAAAAAAAGCCTTGCATTTCTTGTACTTATGCAAGATACTTGCAAGA
>CAYTIV010000207.1:2644-3435 GCA_964437895.1 uncultured Methylotenera sp. | reverse complement strand
GGGACACGGTGGCCCACTGGCCGGCCGTCTTGGTGTGCCCCTGCCGGTTGTGCAGGGTCGCCCCGGACCCGGCGACGAACGTCACCTGCCCGGCCCCGACCTGGCACACCGCCAGTTGCGTCCCGGCCGGGGCGGTCGCGTCCAGGGTGGCCGTCACCGCACTCCCGTTCGTCGTCCGGAGAAGGGCACCGTCCTGGACGTCCCCGATCGTCGTCGTCGTCCCGGATACGACCGTCGGGACGAGGGCGAACCGGACGCGAGCGATCCCGCCCCCGGTGTCGATCAGGCACCCGTCCGGGAACGTAATCAAGCTGGCCGGCTCGATCGACACCGCCCCGCCGCTGACGTTCACCGACGGCTGGACGAAGATGTTGAACACCCCCGCCCCGGACCCGTTGTCCGTGTACGTGACCGAGGCGTTCGTGTGCGTCCCGCCGAGCAGGGCGGTGGCGATGTAGTCCTCGACCGCCTCCTGGCCGTCCGTGATCTGGCTGAACGTGTGGGTGTGGACGGTGGACGCCTTGCCGGCCAGGGCGGTCGTAACCGTACTGGCGAAATTGGCGTCGTCCCCCAGGGCGGCGGCCAACTCGTCCAGCGTGTCCAACGCCCCGGGGGCGGACGCGATCAGGGCGTTGATCTGGCTGGTGACGTAGCTGACCAGGCTGGCGTTGTCCGAGGCGTTCCCGGTGATCGCCGAAAACGCGACCGACACGGCCGACGCCGGGTCGATTATCCAGCACGTCCCGGTCTCCGGGTCAACCGCGACGAACCCGGCGTCGGCGGACACGCCG
>CAYTIV010000207.1:0-2634 GCA_964437895.1 uncultured Methylotenera sp. | reverse complement strand
GCTGCTTGGCCGGGGTCGCCCCGGCGGCAATCAGGAGGTACAGGAGGAAGGTGTCCGCCCCCGTCCACGCCCCGCCGTCCCGGCCGACGGCGAACCGGTCGGTGGGGGACGCCTGGTTGGGGAGCAGGAGGGTGGCGGTCTTCCCGTCGCTGATTACGGCGGACATCTAAACGATCCTCCGGTCGAGGACCTGGTTACGCGGCGAAGGTGATGGCGCCACTGACCGACGTTTTCCCGTCGGGCAGGACGGAGTGCATGTAGAAGGTCGGGGCGGTGGTGGCGTTGGTCAGGGTCAGCTGGAACCGGCCGCTCGTGTCCGTCCGGACCTTCCACATCTTGTTGGTCACGATGGTGGCCAGGATCTTGCCGTAGGAGCCGATCGCCACGCCCCCGGCCGGGGCGGTGCCAACGATGTCCTCCCCGCTGGCGGTGCCGGACAGGTAGACGTCCAGGACGGCCTCCATGGCCCGGCCGTTCGCCCCGTAGACCGTCCCGGTCACGGTGATGGCGTCGGACGTCTCCGTCCCGATGGTGTACGCCACCCGGATCGGACCCGAGGCGTACGGAGACTTTCGACGCGGGATTACGCCTAGCATGGAACCCTCGTTTCGGCGGGTCTGGTCGTGGGCGAGAGTGGGCGACTTATAAGGACCGGAGTCCTGGATAACCTCCCACCTTACATCCGAAGGATGTAAGGTGTCAATCGCAAAAACCGGGAATTTTTTTCGCCCCCGGCCGGAGCCTGGTGTTTTGGCTGAAAACGTAGGGGTTCGTATCGCAAGTCTGTATTAGACGAGTAGACTATTAAAGCCGGCGATAGGCGCCGGCGAGAGTGCCTTAAAGGGGAAAGACGATGTCCAAGAAGGCCGAAGTGAAAGAGGCGTCCGACACCGCGTGGCTGGCCGAACAACTGGCCGAGGGACTGTTCCTTCAAGAGACCGGTCCGGAGAAGTGCGACGGGGCCGTGACGTCCGAACTGATGGCCTCCCGCCAGATCCAGTCCTGGCGGGAAGAGGGGGAGGCAAGCGGCCTCCCCGTACTCCTCCGCGCCCTCGACGTGTACGCCGCCGCCCACGGGTACAACGACGTGGGCGAAGTCCTACGGTGGCTGGACAAGCGGGTGGGGAAGCTGGGCGGCGACGGCGGGGCACCGCTCGACCCGTTCGCCCCCGTCGGCCCCCGCTGAGCCGGTAACGAGTCCGACGCCCTGGCGCTCGCCAGGGCGTCTCCTTTCGGGAGGTCGCCGTGAAGAAGCCGTTTGACCCGAAACAGCTCCCCGAAGCCGTTGGAAACGCCTGTGTGCGAATCTGGCGGGCCGCGTCCAGGCGGAAACGGGTCCTGGTGGTGTGTCGGACGCGAGTGGTGAGAGATTCGTTCCTGGACGGCGAACATTTCGAGGTTAACTGGTCGGTCAAGGGGTACGAGACTCGCCAGACCGACTTTTCCGTGGACTGGCGGGCCGGAAGTGTGATTCCGGAAGACTTTTATTCCCTTTAAGTGTCCGTTTCGGAGGGTTTGTCATGGGATTACTGTCCGACATCGAGAGGCTGAACCGGGAGCTGGACGAGCGGCCGGGGGACCAGTTGTTGAGGTACATGCTGGCGGACGCCCTGGACGAGTCGGCGGGGACGGCGGGGTGCCCGGAGTGTCTGGGCACGGGGCGAATCAACTACGGGTTGGCGGACGGCGATTGCGACCGCTGCTCCGGCACCGGGCGGGTTAGTACCGGGTGCCGGGAGATGGCCGAGGGGTACAAGGTGCTGGCCCAGCTCGACCGGGTGCCGTTCCTTTGGCGGATGGCGAGCGGCCGGCCCATCTGGTTCTGGTCGAACTGGACGTCGAAATCGGGGGACGCGGCCCGCCAGCCGGCGGGGAGGGGCGACCAGAGTTCGATTCCTGGTCGGTGGTTGGCCCGGATCGGATCTCTTTCGGGGACGTCCGGACACAAGTGCTCCTGTTATTTCCCGTCCCGCCGCAAGGCCGAGGACCGGGCGGCCCGCGTGTGGGGCGAGATCCCGTATGAGGAGCGGGCCGTCCTTCTGACCCTGACCGAAGCCCACGTCGCGTGGGCTTCGGAGGGCTAGACCAGGTGCCGGAAATTTTCTGTTCCTGTTTTTTTTGAGAACCGGTTTCCGAATTTTTTACTCCTTCGGAGGCGGAGGTAGACCAAGTCCGAAAAAATCGGTTTCCGAATTTTTTATTCCTTCGGTTGCGAAAAAATTTCCCTGTTGGTCGTGGGGGTTGTCCAAAAAGCGGAAAACCAATTTTCCAGAATTTTCATTTCCTGGGATGTGGGTGTGATCCAAATCCGAAAAAATCGGTTTTCTGAAAATTTTAGTTCCTCGGTTGTGGAGGTTGCCCCCGCCCCCCGCCAGAGATTCTGATTTTCGTCAGTTGATACGTGGTTAGAGCATTCTTCGCCCGCAAATCCCGTGCCAATGTAGCATAATGATACACTGTTCGATAACGCTACACTGCATCAAAATCGAACAATGTATCATTAGTGAACAGTGTATGATAACACAACACTGTATCATTAGCATACACTGTATCATAATCTAACACTGTATCATTATGCGTCGGAAACAAGTTGCTCAACAAGTTCGGCCAAAAAGAGATCGAGAGTCTTGATCT
>CAYTIV010000206.1:0-3450 GCA_964437895.1 uncultured Methylotenera sp. | reverse complement strand
GGACATTAACCAAGAGTACGTCGACTACCGGTGGGCAAACCAGCGTGACCTTGGGCGATAAACCGACCGTGTTCGTCAGTATGACGGATACCAACGGCGGGAGTGGCGGCAGTGTCTATGCCAGGCTCCTATACAACGTGGAGTACGTAAACCCCGGTGTCTTCACAAATTTTGATGTGACAGTGAATGCTTATAACCGTGCCAGTGTAGGCGGGTATGGCGGGGGAGTTAACAGCGATTTAGTGTCGACGGCCACTTCTTTTTTGAGTGTGTCCGGTAACGGAAAAAGCAATAACTTTAGCAACTGCTTTACCTCTGGCGGCCATTGCGGCGACAGTGGATTGCCGATGTCTCCTTTTACGTTCAGCATGCGCCAGAATACGGTCTATACCGTTGATATGTATGTCAGCGCACAAGCGTATGGCGGTGGTAACGCTAACATCACCACCACCTCCTATGCCTGGATATCACTAGAAACACAGTTGCTCGCCATGGGCGCGCCTGCTGGCGGCTATTTTAAATTCAGCCCCGATATTTCGGCGGCCTTGATTCAAACACCGGTGCCAGAGCCTGACGCCTACGCCTTAATGATGCTGGGCTTAGGCCTCATCGGACTGGTCGCTAAACGTAGAGCGAGCCAGCACCCAGCGTAATCACGCGATTCTTAAGCCCTGTCTATACAGGGCTTTTTTCATCATCACACCCTCTGTCATGCGTGCGTCGTTGTCACGTAGCAGTAAACACGCCTAAAAAAAGGAAACCAACATGGCTCAGCGCGCCAATATTACCCTGTCAAATCTATCTAGCCAGGTGATTCGTTTTATATCCTCAACATTAATCGCTCATTGCACCTGGCTGCACGGCAAAGACCCATCCAACACCGCCCGGATGGTGAATGCGGGCGCATCGGCCAGTTTTCATGCAAGAAGTAGCGGTTCGGGCACTAAAGAGGTGGGTGACTGCCAAGGGGCAGTGAATTTTGTCTGTGGCGACCAGACTGCACTCAAAATCAGCTTTGATGTCCCCTGGCAACAAAGTAGTACGGGCAATACGTTTTTTATTGAAGCAGGCAGCAGTTTGGAGTGGGAGGTTGTTGAAAAAAACACCGGCAACCAAGCGACGGTTTTGGTCACTGTGCGCGACTCAGCAGACATCCGCACCACTTTTTTACCCAGTGTGCATGGTTTGCGCTACCCCAACAGGCATCGCGTGAAAATACCTGTGATCAAGTTAAATATCCCTCCGTTTGGCGAGGTGGTTGTCAGTGATATCACAGATGGCGTCTGCGGAGGGATGTGCGCGGTAGTGCTGGATGCCTTTTATGCCGGAAAAAGAACGCCTTCGCGTGAGGCATTGACCATAGATGGCGTCACCTATGGCCCGGAAGACGCTAATGATCCCTTGCTGCAAAACGTGATTCGGCGATTGGTAGATAGTTTCACCTTGGACAATTTGCGCAAGTTTGTCACGTATTCTAGCGAGGCATATCCTTTAACCAACACTGGTGTCACCGGTTGGGTGCCCGAAGTGGGACAGCAAGGCCTTTCTTACAAAATATGCAGCCAGGAGTGGCCAGCGATTAAAGCCAGTTTGCGTGCAGGCAGACCGGTGGTGCTTGGCTTATGTTATGAACGCGCGCTCAGCCCGGCGGCTGCCGCAAAAGCACATCAAGTCATTGCCTGGCGCTATCAGCAGCATGGGAATGAGGTCAGTATTGGTATTTATGACCCCAATTGCGATATGCAAGACAGCAATCATGCCGATGCGGTGGAATTGAGATTGACGCTCAAAGACCCACGCACAGTAGTCGATGTGCAGGAAATTCGAAATGGATTTGGCCAACCAAAAAAAGTGTGGGCATTCTTCGATACCCATTACACGCCGGTCGCGCCCATGTTGCACTTCAGCACACTGACCCAACCGGGTGGTGCGCTTGTGGCGAGAAGGCCGGATCAGTTGGACGCGTTCTATTTTGCTGATCGTGTCGGTGAGATTGAACCAAGCACACCGTTACCTGCCATGAGTCTATGTTCCTCTTGGGCGAATGAACGTCCAGAGGCGCCGTTCTTATGGAGCGAGTTTATGATTGCCCCAAGGGAGGTGGCTGCCAGTGTCGGCCCAACCCCACCAGCACGGGGCAGGGCCTTTGTTGCACATGCCCGTTATGATGCGCACATTGATGCTTTCTGGTCTGGCGATGATGGCGCTGTGCAAAGCGCATGGTGGTCTGCGCACACGAATTCATGGCAGCATTTTGTGTTAGCGCCGCCAGGCGCAGCCAAGGTAAACGCAGACCTGGCATCCGTGTCTCGGCAACCTGAACATATCGATGTTTTCTGGATATCCCCCAACGGGCAAGTCATGTCGAATTGGTTTCGCGATCAGTGGCATGAAAGCTTTGCCTTAAGTGACCCGGATGACGCTGTTGGACAGGGTTTGTCAGTCTGCTCAAGTGGCCCTGATCATGTGTGCGTGGCGTGGTTTTCACAAACCCATGGCTTGAGTGTGAGAGAGTTTAACGGCATCCATGGATGGGGCCCCGTCGTGAGATTACCATCGCCAGTCAGCCCTTCACTCAGGGCGAGTATTTGCGTGCGTAGTCGCCTCTTAAGCCATATCGACTTGTTCTGGATAGGCGAGGATGGTTCCGTATGGTCGTGCTGGCGTGGGGCTGGCGCCAGCATGTGGTCGGCGCCTTTCGCCATTGCGCCTTCGGGCAGTGCCGATGTGCAGTCTGCCTTGCAAGTCCACCATCGCATGCCCGTTCACCTGGACGTGTTCTGGTTTACGGCTACAGGAGGCATTCAAAGCGCATGGTGGTCAGCGCTTGTAAACAATGCCGAGTGGAACAAGCCATTTGAGGTGCCAATCACGATCAGTGCGGATATCACAGGGCCGTTAGGCGTGGTCAGTAGAACCGAATGCAGTTTGACGGTGATGTATCAGGACATTAACGGCAAACGCAGGATGTCAAATTTTGGCAGCAATACCGACCGCAATGACGCCCTCTGGCGAAAAGGCTGACCACAAAACAGTGAGTCACACACCACTATTAGTCAGGCAAGTTTGACTGCGTGAGATGAGCCGCACTGCTCATTTTCTTGAGAATCATGGTCACGAACATCACACCCAAAGTGTGGTGTTCGTGAGTTTTTAGAGATTGGTGAGGTCCGCCGCTACGTGTCACTCAGTGTGCCTCACATATAATTAAGCACAGACCTCCCGTATGCTCAGTATTCATCAGCACTTTGGGATGATCACACCCGTAAATCACGACTCGAGTCCTGCGATTTTGCACTGCCTGCTGCGTAGAAGGCAGTGGTATTGACCCTGAGGCCGATCAGGCGATTAATACAATCCTACAAATACTTTTCATATCCTTGCATTACCGTATCGTTTCCGGCAAAAGATTCGCTTTCTGCGTCATTTCACTGATATTAAACACTATAT
>CAYTIV010000205.1:0-3480 GCA_964437895.1 uncultured Methylotenera sp. | reverse complement strand
TTTGCTTTTGTTGTCATCCATGCTGATTGCCTTCTTTTAGCGTAAAAAAGCGTTCTTGAACCAAACGCTATATAATCCAAACAATAACTTCTAATTATTTCATAAATCGACCATCAGTGAAATGGCGATGCCATGAATTCGGCCCGGTGTTTTTTGTAGCGCAGTGTCAACCGCCCCGCGACAGGCACGTTAGTTGAAACAGGGAGATTCGCTTGAGTCATATGCGTGAGGAGAATTTATGAAAACGATTCAATACATCTTGGGTTTTGCCGTGGCCGGATTGACCACCATCAGTGCCCAGGCACAAGACAACTGGTCTGTCGGCGTGGTGGTAGGCAACCCCTACCCGTCAGCGTACTACGCCCCACCGCCCGTGGTATATGCCCCGCCCCCTGTGGTGGTATACCGTCACCCGCAAAGTCAGTTTTACGGTGTACCCGCCGTAGCCTACCCGCAACCGGCTCCAGGCTTTATTCAGTTTTCATATGGTAACGGCGGTTATGGCGGCTATAACTACAATAGTGGCTATAACTACAATGGTGGCAGGGGTCATCATCACCATTAGCACCTAATTGGGCCTGATGGGGGCCTAAGCCCTAGCTTCAACAATGCGTAGCAGGTGTGCCAGCAAATGGCAGGCGGCCTGCTCGCGCACTTGTTGCCGACCACCTTCAAACTGACAGATTTCAGTCACCAGCAGAGGGCCGAGACCTGCGTGCGGGCGTCGTGCCCAAGCAAAGCACACCGTGCCTACCGGCTTGAGTGCGGATCCACCGCCCGGGCCTGCGATGCCTGTCACCGCGCCTGTAAGCTGTGACAGACTATGTTCCAATGCGCCTTCGGCCATGGCCGCCGCGACCTGGGTACTGACCGCACCATGAGCCATAATCAGTGACTCGGGCACGCCTAGCATATCCATTTTGGCAGCATTGCTATAGGTCACAAAACCGCGATCAAACCAAGCCGAACTGCCCACGACATCGGTGACAGCCTGTGCAATCAGCCCACCCGTGCATGACTCTGCCAATGCCAGCTGCCAGCCTTTTTGTTGCAAGGCTGCGCCCAGCGCAACACTCAACATCGTCAGCTGACTCACAGCATACTCCGTTGCAGCAGGGCCAATACCGCCACCGCCAACAAGGCGGCGAGCACATCATCCAGCATCACGCCCAGCCCGCCCTTCACTCTGGCATCCACCCAGTTAATCGGAAACGGCTTCCAGATATCGAATAGCCTAAAGCAGGCAAACGCCGCCAAACCCCAAGCCCAGGTGTGCGGCACGGTCATCAGCACAGCCGCCATGGCAACCACTTCATCCCAGACGATGGCACCATGGTCACTGACCCCCAGCGCCCTGCCAGTAAACGCACAGCACCATATCCCCAGCAGAAACAGCACCAACAGGGCCAACCACTGCGCTTGCACCGTCAAGCCCGTCAAAGTGACATACAGCGGAAATCCGAGCAAGGTACCCACCGTGCCGGGCGCTTTGGGTGACAATCCGGTGCCTAGGCCAAAGCTCAAGCAATGCAAAGGATGGGAAAACATCAGACGCCAGCTGGGCGCCTGTGCAGTGTTATTGGCCAAAATGGTCATATCCTTTCCGCTGGAGTTGAATACGCTGCTCGCCGTGCACGACCTGCACACCCGTCTCGACGGTAATCACACCTATCCGGTGCAATGGCAGACCCAGCTGCGCAGAGAGTGCTTGCAGATGCGCCCGATGCCCTGGAGCAGCCGTAAAACATAACTCGTAGTCATCGCCGCCCGCCAATACCGCCTGCTGCAATTGCGAGGCTGTAAGCACAACATCCGTCGGTATGGGGTGTGGCAGCGCAGTCCAGTCCAGCACTGCGCCCTTGGCCGAGGCCTGCAAGATATGCCCCAAGTCAGCCAGCAGGCCATCAGAAATATCGAGTGCTGCCGTGGCGATACCGCGTAAAGCCAGCCCTAATGCCACCCGCGGCTGCGGATGGTGCATAGCCATGGCACAGGTGGCCATGACGACTTCAGGCAGGTGCAACTGACCGAGCCTGGCCTGCAACCAGAGGGCCGCTTGCCCCAGCACACCGCTCACCCAGATTTCATCGCCTGCTTGTGCGCCACATCGCTGCAAGGCTTGCCCCTGTGGCACCTCCCCTAAAATATTAATCGCAATATTAAGCGGCCCGCGGGTGGTATCACCGCCTATCAGTGAGACGTCATAAGCCTGGGCGCAGGCAAACAACCCGGCACTGAAACCAGCCAGCCAGGCTTCGTCTATTTCTGGTAAAGCAATCGACAGCGTCGCCCACCTGGGCTCAGCGCCCATGGCGGCCATATCGCTGATGTTGACTGCCAGACTTTTCCAGCCGATGGCATACGGATCGATATCGGCAAAAAAATGCGTCCCTGCCACCGACATGTCAGCAGACACCGCTAACTGATAGCCAGGACGCACACGCACCAGCGCGGCATCATCCCCTACCCCAACATCGACATTGCCTGACGCATGGTGATTGTGATTCTCGCTGCCATGCCCACCGATGGGGGGGCGGGTAAAGAATTTGGCAATTAAGTCAAACTCAGCCACGGCGCTGCTTCCACCACCGCTGCAAAAGGGCGACGATTGCGTAGGCCAGCAGAATGCCAACCACATCCGCCACCCAGTCATAGACGCTGGGTTGACGGGTCGTGGTCAACACGCCCTGCAACACCTCCATCAACGCGCCAAATAGCGCCAGCGCGATCATGACGCGGCGTGCCAGCGACTCGAAAGCCAATAGCCCCCAAAAAGTGACACCACCAAAAGCAATCACATGCTGGATTTTGTCTTTGTAAATGAAACCATCATGCGCAGGCGCCATTTCAATCAATAACAGATAGGTCAGAATCACTAGGCAGATGACAAACACCGCCCTGAATACAGCGTAATACGGCATCACATTCCTCAGGCGTTACGTATGGCAGATTTGGGACGGAAGGATTTCACCACCGCCGGATCGGTTTCCAGATAGGGCATGGGTGCGGCGGGGGTCGCCAGCAAATCCAGGCAATAAGGCACGGCGGCAAAAATGCCGGGGACCAGTGCGTGCCCGCCGTCATCTTTCAGGCCTTCAAGGGTTTCCTGGATAGACTTAGGCTGGCCAGGCAGATTGATAATCAGGCATTGTTTGCGAATCACCGCCACCTGCCTGGATAAAATGGCGGTAGGCACAAACCGCAGACTGATTTGACGCATTTGCTCGCCAAATCCCGGCATTTCGCGATCAGCCACCGCCAGCGTCGCTTCCGGCGTGACGTCACGCAGTGCCGGCCCGGTGCCGCCAGTGGTCAGAATCAGATGACACCCAGACGCATCGACCAGTTGCTGCAAGGTGGCCGCAATGGTATCTGCATCATCAGCAATCAGCCGTGTCTCAATCACATAGGGCGAGGTAACGGCTTGCGCCAGCCAAGCGGTCAGGGCTGGAATGCCCTTGTCTTCATAAATGCCCTGTG
>CAYTIV010000204.1:3097-3499 GCA_964437895.1 uncultured Methylotenera sp. | reverse complement strand
GGCTGATGCGCCAACGGCGCTTGCCCGCACCTTGCAGTAAAAAGACATCATAACTATCGATATGCGGCCCGACGCCGCCACCGGTCGGCGCGTAACTCACCATGACATCGTCCAGCCGCGCATTGGGGATGAAGTTAAACTGCGACAGCAAGGCCTGCGCCTCAGGCAGCACATGATTCAGCCCCTGCACCAGCAAGGTCCAGTGCTTGGCTGGCAAGCGGGTGAAGTCCTCATCGTCGAACGGGCCCTGTGCGACCTGCCAGCCCGCCCCCTGCCGTGTCAAGGCAGCGTCAAAGTGCGTTTCTTCAAAGCTCACCGCACGCCCGGCCAGCGCGCCGTCGGCGGCCAGAACGAAGCTGCGCCCCTCGAACACGATTTCGTCCTGCCCGCCCACGAGGTGCG
>CAYTIV010000204.1:0-3087 GCA_964437895.1 uncultured Methylotenera sp. | reverse complement strand
CGACCTGCCAGCCCGCTCCCTGTTGTGCCCGGTCTGGATCAAACTGAATCAGACGCGCGGGCACCTCCGTATCGCAGGCCAACCCAGCCAGCTCTTCTGGACTGAGCAAGCCCGTAAAGGTTGGCATGGCGCCGCGGATCAGCAGTGGTTTTTTCTGCCAGTATTCCGCCATGAATTGGGCGGGCGTCAAGCCATTGAGTAAGGTCAGTGCCTGGTGCATAGTCATCTATCTGAAAGGTAAAAAAGGGGCCGTGGTAATGCTCTGCGTCAACCGCGAAATCAAGCGTTGCGACTTTTCAGCCAGCGTGAGCGCCAACATATCCGTACGCGCAATCACTTTGCTAAACTCACGCTCAAAGCTCAGATTCTGCGGCTCGCCGGGGCCGCTATTGGTCAACAGCAGCAAGTCGCCCTGCGCGTTTTTCGCAGTGGTCAGTTTCCATACGGCGATTTCCACATTGCGCGCCGCATTATACAAACTCTGTGGTTCCAAGCTATCGGTCAGAAAAAAAGCAGATTTATTACCATGTGCGCGAAATAGCATGGATTGCAAACCAACGATCAGGGCCAGCACACGGTCACCACTATACTGCGCATTCAACGCCAAGCGGATGGCGGCCGTATCTTGCGCACCGCCCAGCGCGTCGAACTGCCAATGGTGTTCGTCTACATGCTCAAACACATGCGTGGCAATCTGCTCCGGCGTCCCCAACCCCGACTTGAGAGCTTCGGCCGGATTACGCTTGTAGAGCTTGAGCATCAGCAGCCGTAATGTGCTGGCGTTCTCTGTATATTCAATGTCTGCCAGACGGTCGAGGTCGGTTTTCACCAGCTGATGCAAGGTATTACGATCTTGGCGCACCGGCACGGGTCGGCCATTAGGAGAATCCACATAAGTGCCATTGGGCGTAGTACTACAGGCGGCCAGCAAACACAGCATCCAAGGCCAGCCGCGCATATTTATGCCGCCAATACCCGCTGCGCAGGGAACACGATTTGAAAACGGCTGCCCTGCCCTGGCGCACTCTCAATCAGCAGCTGCGCCTGGTGGTGATGCAGGATATGTTTAACGATGGACAAGCCCAACCCTGTCCCGCCCGTATCTCGGCTACGGCCACTATCGACACGATAAAAACGCTCAGTCAGCCTAGGCAAGTGGTGCGTCTCGATGCCTATGCCGGTGTCCTGCACGGCAAACACCACTTCTTCGCCTCGCATGTGCCAGTAAATATCGATTTCGCCCTGCTCAGGTGTGTAGCGTACGGCATTGCTGGTGAGGTTGCTCATGGCGCTCAGCAATTCGTTATAGCTGCCGCGCAAGTGTACCTCGGTATCCACATGCAGGCGTATCGTATGCTGGCCTTGGCTCAGTGCTTGGGCGTCCTTTTGCAGCTGATGCAGCATGGCCGGCATGTCTATATTGGTTTCGTCTTTGAGCGTGACGTTGTTCTCTAGACGCGACAACGTCAGCAAGTCTTCGATGATGCGGCGCATACGCGTGGTCTGCGATTGCATCATGTCAAAATAGGGCTGTATATCGGGTGACACCTCGCCTTGCATATCGCTGATCGTTTCCAGAAAACCGCCAATGACCGTGAGCGGGGTACGCAACTCATGGGAGACGTTGGCGATAAAGTCGCGGCGCATCACCTCGGTTTTTTCAATGGCCGAAATATCACGGCAAATGAGCAAGCGCTGTTTGCTGGCAAAAGGGATAATCTGTAATTCGAGGGTGATGTCGGGACTGCGCCACGATTTCAGCTTAAGTGGCTCACTGTACTCTTCGGACTGCAAATACTCGACAAACTCAGCTTGGCGCAAGAGGTAGTAAATCGGCTGGTTTTCATCATGATGGCGTTTTAGGCCTAAGCGCTGCACCGCAGGCTCGTTGAACCACTCGATTTCATTGCGGTTGTTGAGCACCACCACGCCATCTGGCAAGGCGCTGGTGGCATGTCGCAGACGCTCCAATGTGCTACTGAGCTGGCTTTGGCTACGGGAATGCCTGCGCATCTCGTGGTACAGGTTGGCAAAAATATCTTCCCAAATGCCTTTGCCGTTAGGCATAAAGTTCAGGCTGGGCTTCAGCGCCCATTGATACAAGCGATGTATCCAGTAAATATGTCCGGCGGCATAAGCAATGACGCCTACCATAAACATGAACCACGCCGTGTCTGCACCAGCGAACCAGCCTACCATCAGGCTGCAGAACGCCCAAACCAACAGACTCCAGAATGCTTTCCAGCGAATATCTTGCACAAGCCACACTCAATATGCGAATGGCGATGATTATACGACACAACCGTTGCCAGACGATGACAGGATGATGACGCCCGCACAATCCGCGGCAGGCGACCTATTACTCCGTGAGCAAGGGGACCGTTCTGGCGTAGGGTTTGGCCAGCGGCTCACCCACAAACAGCCCCTGCATCGGCCATTTTACGCTCTTCCAGTAAGCTTCTATCAATGTCTCACCGGCCAGATAATGCGCCATGGCGATCTGGGGATGCGGAAACTTTTGCCAGTAGTTACAAGGCTCGGACACCGACCCATAACTGCCGGTCACTCCGGCATCCAGCCAGCGAGACACCGGCATCTGGCCGTTATAGCTGGCCAGCACACCGCCGGTAGACGTCAGATGATCAGCGATGGCGCCAGGCAGATAGGTATTGGTCAGCAGATAGTCGACAGACTTTTGCCCGGTAAAATAAAACATGACCGCCGACTGCTTTTCGATCGCCTCTTGGCTCAGCGTATGCAAGGTCAGCCGCTTGGATTTGACGGTCATGCCATCCTGCGGGAAAAACGGCTCGCGCGGGCCTGAACGGGCCGTATCACGGGTTTTAAGAAAATAGCCATCCGCCTCATTCAGACTAAACTCACTGAGCACGCCGCGGTCTATCAGCGCCTTGGTCGCTTCCACGCTGGTAATCGGCAGCAGCATGGACAAGCGCAGATGCAGGTCTGCCCACGGGCGCAGGGATGGATGATTGAAGTAGGGGCTGTCGCGGCCGGGGTCGCAGGTTTTCTTGCACTGATTCAGGTCTAGCCCCAGCGTCAGCGCACTGGTGAGGCTGTTGCATTGCA
>CAYTIV010000203.1:0-3537 GCA_964437895.1 uncultured Methylotenera sp. | reverse complement strand
GCGTACCAAGGTGATATTGCCGAGTTGCTGTGGCGTTGTGGTTTGCCCTTGCGTGTTCAGGATAATGCGCTGATTGTCGTTTTGGATATAGCCAGCCCCCCGCACCCCGGTGGCACGGCTTGCCGCAGCGACGACATCCTGCACATTCAGTTGGTAAAGCATCAGCTTGCGCGGATCAATCTTGATCTGAAACTGTCGTACCTGCCCGCCATAGACGTTAATGTCAGCGACGCCAGGGATGGCCATCAAGTGTGGTGTCAAATGCCAATCCACCAGTGTACGCAACTGCATCAGTGACAACTTATCTGAAGTCACGCCTATCCCCATCACGGTGCTGGCTGAAGAGGTGAGTGGCGTGATGTTGGGCACGATGCCTGGCGGGAGCTGGCTCCCCAGCATGTTAAGGTGCTCGGCGACGATTTGCCGGTTACGGTAGATATCTGATTTGTCTTGGAAAATGACCGTGACAATCGACAGCCCGGGTATAGATTGTGAACGTAAGCTTTTGATCCCAATCGCGCCAGAAATGACATTCTCAATCGGCTGTGTCACTAGTTTTTCAACTAGGCTTGCGGAGAGGCCTGGCGATTCGGTCTGAATGACGACCTGCGTGGGCGCAAACTCAGGAAACACATTGAGGTCGCTCTGTGTCAGGCTGTAACCACCATATACCAGAATGAGCAGGGCGAGGCCGATCATCACCCCATAAAAACGAATGGCAAACCGAACCAGAGCAGACATCATGCGTACGTCTCCATGGCACTGAGGGCGTGGGGCAGACTAGTCTTCATTTTCGTTCTTGATCTGGAATTTGAATTCTTCAGACAGCAAGAGCTGTGCGCCGCGTGTCACCACCTCGGTGCCCGCTGCAATACTGGTATCAAACCAGCCGTCATCGAGCTCAATATCGGAGGCCACGGGTTTTCTCAAAAAAGTGTCCTGGCTGGTTTTGACATAAATCCAGGCCATGCCACCGTGCCAGGCGATGGCCTGATTGGGCACCACCACCCCTTTGAGGGCGGCTGACGACGCTTCAGTGGGGACGACATTGACGCGCATGCCTACGCGTAAGTAGTCCGCGGGTGCACTGTAAAAATAGGTTTTGCCAATATTGCTGATATCGGTTTGAATCGATTGCGAGACGTAGTCTGCTTGAATCGGCGCCACCTCACCTTGTATTG
Organism: uncultured Methylotenera sp.; assembly: GCA_964437895.1. Taxonomy (GTDB): domain Bacteria; phylum Pseudomonadota; class Gammaproteobacteria; order Burkholderiales; family Methylophilaceae; genus Methylophilus. Next base: position 2,356 of record CAYTIV010000203.1, on the reverse strand, counting down.
GCGTGATGTTCAGGCTGGATCGGCCTTCTGGGGCTTTAAAATTGAGAGGAAAGCTGACCTGAACCAACACTTTTTTTTGTATCAATAAGTCACGCAAGGGGCCTGAGGCTGTCTGTTGCGTGATTAATGTGGCCAGAGGCTGTCCCCACTGCGCAATAATAGTATCTGTCAGCGCCTTGATTTGTGACTGCGTGGTTTTGATTTGTGTCTGATCGCTGATGACCAGTGCCTGCGCTTCCTGGACAGCTTTATCGGAGACGTTTTTATCGTCCTCGTTCAGCTGTTTGTAACGCTGGTATTGCAGTTGGTGATTGGGCAGTACGCTCTCTGCCAGCGCAAGTTGTGATTTCAGTAGTTGGTACTGGCTGTTGTAGTCCACCAGTGTCTGTATCGAAACCACTGAGCCCAGCACTTTGATATTGCCGTGGTAGTCGTATCCCTGCAGGGGTTGTACGCTGATGCCACTGTTTTTCTGGGTGGCGACATTAAGTTGCACCACCTGCAGGCCATTTTGCTCGGTGACACGAATAGGGCCTTCTACCTCTTCTTCACTGTCATTATGTATGGACTCATACTCATCCCGGCCGACAAATGCGATGGTCCATATTAACGCCAGAATCAATAAAATCTGGAATCCTATGATCCAGAGTGCTTTTTTATTCATTGTGCGGGGGCCTCTTGCTTGTGGAGTGCAGGTGCAATCATTTGCTGTGACAATACAATCGGTTTCTGCATGACATTTTCAATCTCCTGCAGCGCACGCATGACATTTGCCTGCTGCGTGATCAACCGTTGCTGTGCACTGAAAAACTGAATCTCGGTTTGCAGGTATTCGGTTTTATCTATCAGCCCCCGATGCCATTGCGTCTCGAGTTGCGCTTTTCGATGCACTTGCTGTTCATACTCACGTGTCAGCGTGACTAACAGGCTGGCTGCATCCCGATATTTAACAAAGGACTGCTCAGATTGCTGAATGACTTGCTGTTGCAGCGCGTAAAACCGCACGGCTTCGTTTTGACGCACCTGTTCAGCATGCGCCCACAGATCTGAAGAGCGATTGAGTAGGTTAAGCATGGTGCCTATGCCCAATGACCAAATCTTGTCGCCATACTCATAGAGAATGCCGGGGTTGAGTGACAAGTCTGGGTAGCGCTTAGCCATCTGCAGTTTGAGCTGTGATTCAGCATAGGCATACTGTGCCAGAGCACGCTGAATATCCATACGGTTGGTGAGTGCTGTATTTTGAATGGTGGCCGCATCGGCATAGGCATGCGATTGCGCGAAACGGGCTTTTAATATGTGCGATAAGTGGGGTGGCGAGATGCGCAGGTTGAGATTGGCCTGCTCAGTCAGGCCGGCATCATGTACGATTTTTTGCTCGGTTTGCCGAATTTGCAGCGTCAGTTGCTGCAGTTGCCAGCCAGACTGATCATGCTGCAGTCGAATCGGTAGCACGTCTGACTTGCCTGCCACGCCTAGGTCCAGTCGTTTTTGATAAGCCCCGAGCAAAGCCGTCTGCGCCTGTTGCAAGCGTGTCAGGCTGGCCTGCATCGCTTGCTGCTCCGCCAGCTGAATCAAATCCAAGCTGAGTTGCTGCCGTAGCTGCCAGGCGGTTTCAGAAATCTGTATTTTTGCAATATCTGCCTGATACTGCGCACTTTCGATACTGATTTGTCGTTTGTTAGCAGTAATGACCGGAATGTCTACATTCAAGCCATAAGACCAAGGGCTGATGTCACCATTGGCACGATTGCTGCGTGCTAACTGGCCATTGAGCCCGACCTGTGGCCTTAAGCCGGCGCTGGTGATGCCTGCCAGCGCAACGGCGTAATCCGATTTGGCGATCTTGAGCGCAGGATGGAAGTAGAGGGCCGATAAGGTCAGCTGATCCAGCCCCCATGCTGTCATCGGCCACGCTGTCTCCGGGGAGGTGGTTTGCACAAATGTTTTGAACCCCTCCTGCGAAGGGCTTGCTTGGGTGATGGTCTCAATGTTTTGCTGTTGCGGCAGTGGTTGCGCCTGAAAAGTCGCACCGCAGGCAGTCAATAACAGAGGGGTGGCGTAGGCAATGAAACGCATTGCAATGAACGGCTGATCATCCATCAGCCTTGCCTGACTTATTCGACAATGCTCGCGTGGACAGCGTCCAGCGCATCTTGCAGCAAATCTTCCGGCAGCTGATTGATGGTGGTTGCCAGTAAGTCTGCCGCCTCAACCGTACGAATGGGCAAGTCGGTGGTATTCAATTCGGCGATCAGGCCAGCAGCCACACCCGTAATTTTGAGCAAAATCTCACGCTCACGCATTAAAAGCTCAAGCTCGGCTCTAAGCATGTTTTCTTCGGCTGAATGCATAT
>CAYTIV010000202.1:0-3569 GCA_964437895.1 uncultured Methylotenera sp. | reverse complement strand
TCACGTATGCCTGATTTCGAGTCAGGTACATTCAACCAGCTCTGCCACTTCTCCGTATGCTAAAGGCCCGCCACTTAAGTGGCCATGCCATTGAACAGGCCGCTAGTCTACACTGACCCCCTTGGCTTTTTCAACACAAATCTCTCACCTGACTGCTCCCGAGTGGCGGGGTGTCAGAGGGGGAGGGTGATGCGAATGATCAGCCCGCTGGCGGGGGCGGGTTTATTGTTGAGCGTCAGCGTGCCGCCATGCTTTTCGATCACCATACGCGCTATGGATAGACCCAATCCTGTGCCACCGGTCTGGCGCGAGCGTGAGTCTTCTAGCCTTCTGAAAGGTTCCAGTACAGTAGCTAGATCATGGGCGGGAATACCAGGGCCATCGTCGGCGATGATGCATATCGCCTGGCCATGCTCAGCATAGAGCTGCAGAGAGGGGGTCTTGGCGTAAGCAATCGCATTATTGAGCAGGTTGGTGAGGCAGCGTGTCAACAGATGTGCCGACCCCATGAGCGTGATGGACTCGCCGGGCAAGGCGCGGGTGATGGCATGGCCTGCATCCTCAAAGTCATCGCAAACGGCGTTGGCGAGGGCGGTCAAGTCTATTCTGTTTTTGTGAATATTTTCGCCGCAGAGGCGTGCAAAATCCAAACCCTCACGTACCATTTCCTGTGTCGCGGTCAGGTCGCGTATCAGCCCTTGTTTCAATTCAGGGTCTTTGACCTTTTCTAGGCGCAGGCGTAAGCGAGTGAGTGGCGTTTGCAGGTCATGGGCAATGGCGCCCAGAATAAAACCGCGCTCCTGGATATGCTTGAGGATGCTGCGTTGCATTTCATTAAAAGCACGCGCTGCGTGGCGGACTTCGGTCGAGCCACGATTTTCGGGCAAGGGGGGATGCTCGATATTGTGCGCCAGCTGTAATGCCGCATCGGCTAACTTACGCAGGGGTTTAGTGGCCACCGAAGCAACTGCCCAAATGATGGTCATCATGCCTAGCAGCACCAGTAGGATGGTGAGTGGGCTGCGCTCACGTGGTGGCCCGGACGGGGGGCGATGGCCACCATAATGCAGCTCTATCAGAACGCGCGTTTGATCCTGCAGGTGGGTATACACGGCCAAGCACTGACCATGCATGCGCGGTGGTGGCCCAAAGCCAGGGGGGGGGGCGCCAAAACCCGGTGGTGGTCGTCTACGTGGCGCGCAATGGTCTTGTGGCGAGATGCGGATATCATCTGCGATTTCGGGCACCAGCAGAGGTTGTAACTGTGCCAGCTCTTTGGGTAATGCCGTGTGTGAAGGCGGTGGCGGATTGAGTGTGACATGGCTCCCCATGCGATGGAACACATCTTGAATTTCTGCCCGTTTTTCCGGCAGGGTGGCTTCCAGAATTCGAATCACGCTTTCGATGCGGTCAAACGCAAACTGATCGCGCAGGCGTGTTTCATTTTCACGTGAATCCTGCTTCCCCAGCATGCTGACGATGGCTGCCGTCAGCAGTATGCCGATGACGGTAATCAGGAAGATGCGAACAGACATGGTGCCAAGTATTTTTTTCATGCCACGCTTCCAGTTATTTCACATAATGGACTTCTGCAGTGAGCAGGTAGCCTTCGTTGCGCAAGGTTTTAATTATGATTGGATTCTTAGGATCAACTTCAAGTTTCTGTCTTAACCTGCTGATTTGTAAATCTATAGATCGATCAAAAGGGCCTGCCTCGCGGCCATGCATCTCTTCCATCAACTGGTCGCGACTCAGGGTGCGGTTGGCATGCAATAGCATAAAGCGCAAAAACTTGAACTCGGCATTCGACAATGGAATGCTGGTCTGATGACGGTCAAGTAAGGTGCGATTCTGAATGTCTAGGGTCCATTCATTGAATGCAATCTGCCGCAACAAACTATGCTCTGAAGCTTGCTCGGGATGCGGGAGGGAGGGCTCAGCTATCATGCGCGAACGTCTCACCACGCTACGGATACGCGAAAGTAGCTCAAGCGGTTCGAACGGTTTGGCGACGTAATCATCGGCACCGGTCTCCAGCCCCATGATGGTGTCGAGTGAGCTGGTGCGCGCGGTCAGCATGATGATAGGGATCAGGCGGTATTGCGGTGACTCACGCAGCTCACGACACAACTCGATGCCACTGCGTTGTGGCATGTTGATATCCAAAATCACCACATCCGGCATGCGTTGCTGCATCGCCTGCCACATTTGTGCATGATTGGCTGCCTGTTGCGTGGTCAGCTGATTGTCCTGCAAAAAGTCACACAATAAATCACGGATGGCATCGTCATCATCAACAACCAGCACATGAATGTCGGGGCGGCCGTCAGTCATAAGTCAAATCTCGGTATCGCAAATAATTATTGGAGCACAAAAACCGGCCGTTGTGGCCGGTTTTGGACAGTTACATCCAGCGTTTATTAATCGTGGTGTGGTTTGTCATGGTGTGCATGCTGTGGAAAGGCATTTTCATCAAACGCTTTTTTCTGGGCATCGTTGAGTTGTGCATAAAAAGTCCGCACTGCTTTTGCGCGCTCAGCATGACGTGTATCACGCGCTTTGTCCCAGGCTTCCATCTTGTCCAGGCGCTGCAAGGTATTGAGTTTGCTCAATTCGGCGGCATCAGGATGCTCTGATTGTTCCTGCGGTTTGATTTGTGCCTGAAAGGTGTTCCAAGCGGTTTCTTGTGCGCTGCTCAGTTGCAATATGGTATGCAATTTAGCCTGATGTTTCTCGAAGTGCTCCAGGCGGTGCTCTTGCCAGTTGGCTTTGTCAAACTTGCCTTTTTCGCAACCATGGCCATGTTCAGCATAAGCCGTGCCGCAAGCCAATACCAGTAATCCTGCGATTGCCAGTGTATTCAGTTTCATGACGTTTCCTTTCAATCATCATTGCGTTATTGCAATGATGACATTAAAACACCCGAATGTATCGGGTGTTTGTCTGATTGGGCTGGTCGTGTAACGGAATGTATCCCGGCAGGGCCGGGCACAGAGTAACAGGCTTATTCAATGCCTTGGCTGGCGAGGTATTCCTCGTAGTTGCCGCGGTAGTCGATAATGGTATCAGGCTTGATTTCGATGATGCGGGTGGCGATGGAGCTGACGAACTCACGGTCGTGGCTGACAAAGAATAACGTACCTTTGTATTTATCCAGCGCAGTGTTTAACGCTTCAATAGATTCCATATCCATGTGGTTAGTGGGTTCATCCATCAACAACACATTGGTTTTGGCCAGCATCAGCTTGCCGTATAGCATACGGCCTTTTTCACCCCCAGAGAGGACTTTGACTGACTTCTTCGTGGCTTCAGTGGGAAACAGCAAGCGGCCAAGCATGCTACGCACGGTATTGTCGTCATCGCCTTGCTGGCGTTGTGCAGTCATCCATTCAAACAGGTCTTCACCTTTTTCAAACTCGTATTCATGGTCTTGCGCAAAGTAGCCAAGCTTGGCTTTTTCTGCCCATTTCACTTCACCATGTTTAGGCGCTAAATCGCCCGCCAAACAACGCAAGAACGTTGTTTTACCAATACCGTTCTCACCAATGATGGCCACTTTTTCGCCAGCT
>CAYTIV010000201.1:0-3578 GCA_964437895.1 uncultured Methylotenera sp. | reverse complement strand
GCTAGAGTTTGGTTTTGCGATGCTATCCAGCGTCGCTTCTACGCGAATACGGAGCACTTCGCGTCTGTGCCCCCCCGTCAGCAAGGTCAAGCGGCTATCGGTTTGCGCTTTGCCCGCAATTCTAAATTCTTCATCGGCCACTTCAACAAAGCTGCGTTTAATCTCCTCGAGCAGCAACGGGTAAGTCACCCCTTTAGATAGAAACAGACGCACCATAGGCTTAATCAGCTTGCGAAAGGTCGCCAGCAGCAGAGATTGTGTCTTGGAAAGCGGGGAGGTCTGATCAAGCATGTGCACATCATACATGAGTGTGTAAAAAATACACACATTTTTGTTGACAGACGTTTTTGTTCTGGTAATCTTTGTTTTGTGTGAAATTTACACACATAAATATGAAAGGGATGCATGATGAACAACTTTAAAGGTTTGCCCGGTTTTTCACTGGGTTTGTTGTTGACGGTATTGATTTCAGGGCCGGCGTCAGCTGCGGGCCTAGATGATGTGGCTACTGGTGTGAAGCTGCGTGGCGATGGGTCAGTCGATGACCATGCGCGGCATATTGAGCGCAGCACGACGGCAGAAAAGAGTCACAGGCTAGAAAGAAGCGGGCATGTGGAAAAGGCTGAGCGCACAGAAAAAGCTGAGCGTACAGAGAAGGCGGAACGCGTGGAGAAAGTGGAGCATGTCGAAAAGGCTGAGCGTGCAGAAAAGGCCGAGCGCCCTGAGAAGGTAGAAAAGGCCGAGCGTGCAGAAAAGGCCGAGCGTCCAGAAAAAGTTGAAAAGGTCGAGCGTGCTGAAAAAGCCGAGCGCCCTGAAAAAATCGAAAAGGTAGAGCGCGCAGAAAAAGCGGAAAAGCCTGAGAAAGTCGAAAAGCGCGGCTAACACATTTGGTGTGTCAGTCAAAGCGTCAAGTGCCATGAGCCAGCAAGACTGTCCATCAGGACAGATCAAAACAAACAATTAAGGAGCAAGTGATATGAAGAGAAGACAGTTAGCTGTCATGGTACAGGCGCTGATGTTCGCCTATTCTGCAGCAGTATTTGCAGGAGATGGAATATCCGGCAAGGATACAACTAAAGTCGATGATAATCCGAGCGCTTCGGATAACATCAATCTGGTAGCCGCAGACCTGGCCAGCAAACAAGCCAATAAACAGGCGGCAGACATTACGCCTGAATCGCTGGAGTCTATTAAACCATCGGCCCCGGTCGTGTATACGCCTCAACCTTATACGCCATCGGCCACAGGTAATTCACTGCTGGATGCCTGGATGGGCGTACAAAATGGGGTTAACAGCTCGGGTTTGAGCGTCAAAACGGAAACCATCAGCTATGTTGGCGCCAGTAACTTTGATCAGGCGCGGGTGTTTAACGCGAGCTCATTGGAAGGGCAGTATTTTGCCTCGCAGAACGCAACCGCCGGTTACGGCGCCGTATTGACGACGGGCTCAGCAAACTTCAGCAGTGTGAACACCAGCTCCGGTTATTCGAATATGACGGGGACCGGTAGCAGTTACTATGTGAGTGCGATTAGTAATCAGGCCACTTACGATGCCAACAGCCTCAAGTTCTCATTCACAGTGGCGCCCGGTGTCAATGCGGTGACGACTAACTTTGTGTTTGCTTCGGAAGAGTATCCAGAGTGGACCGGGTTGTTCCGTGACGGCTTTGCCTTTGTGGTTGACGGCGTCAACTATGCCAAATTTGATGCCAATAATTTCGTGACGATGAGTAATGCGGGTGCCAGCACACTGGCTAATCCGATCACCACGGAGGGTAGTAACAGCTTTCTACTCGATAATCGTCCAGATGCGACGGGGTTGCAACTGGCACCAATGGAATATGATGGCTTTAGCCATGTGCTAAGCGCTACGGGTTTGTTGCAAGATGGCCTTGCCGTGCACACGATAGAGGTGGTGATTGCGGACTCTAACGACCAGGTGTGGGACAGTGCCGTGTTTCTTTCTAATCTGCGCACGTTTAACAGCCCTGATGCCCCCGCACTCTCTGCGGCTTCGTTTGGGTTGATTTCAGCCGTGCCTGAGCCAAGTCAGGGCTTAATGGTGGGCTTGGGACTCTTGTTGTTGGGCATGCGCGTGTACCGCGTCAAAAAACAAGATAGCCGCTAAACAGTGCAGGTCACGCGCCCGTGGACGTCAGTGTAACTGACGCCACGGGTTTTTTTATTCAGCCAGTTGCAGTTGCCAGCCGAGTTTTTGCCACAACAGGCACTCTTCTTCCAGTAAATACACGGTTTGTGGATATTGGGCTGACCAGCGGGCAGGCAGTTGCAGCAAAAACTGTTGCTGATCACGTCGCAGTTTGATGGCTTTGAGGTCGGGCAGGCGCCGCGAGTGGCAGAAAATCACCGCCAGCCGCAAAGCCATCAGCTGGCAGACCAGCTCAGGATTGTCAAAATCGGCGGCCAGTTTACGCAGCTTGCCTTGGTGCCCTAATACCAGCAGGCTGATGGTGTGCAGCTCGCTTTGGGCAAAGCCCATCAGTTCGGTATTGTCCAGAATATAGGCGCCATGTTTGTTGCAATCGGTGTGCGAGATGGCCCAGCCAATTTCATGACAGAGTGCGGCCCAATGCAGCAGGGGTTTCTGGGTATCACAGGCCTGCATAGCATCATACAAATGGGTAGCGACCTGGCTGATGTGCTGTGCGTGTTCCATATCAACGCCAAACTGCTTGCACAGGCGCGTGATCGACATCTTGCGCAGGTCTTCGGTGGCATCATCCGGGCTGAGCATGTCGTAGAGCACGCCATGCCTTAAGGCGCCATTGGCCACCATCAGGGTTTCAATCTGCAGCGTATCAAACACCGCCGTCAGCACGGCCAGCCCGCCACCAATCACCGCCCGTCTGTCGTCTTTGAGGCCTTCCATGTTCAAGCGGTCTGCCGTTTTGGCCTTGATCAGTGTTTGCTTGAGCCAGTCCAGTTGCGCGCGCTCGATGCGGTCTGCAGCAAAGCCAGCACCCACCAGTACATCTGCCACCGCCCCTACGGTGCCAGAGGCGCCATAAGCCACCTGCCAGCGGTGGATGTAGCGGCTGGCAATCATGTCTATGATGGATTCAGCGGCAATTTCCGCCCGCTCAAAGTTGCGTTCGCTAAATTGCCCATCCGCAAAATACTTTTGTGACCAGCCGACGGAACCCAGACGCAAGGATTCGGTGACTTCTGGCTTGAAGTGTTGGCCCAGAATAAACTCGGTCGAGCGCCCACCAATATCAATCACCAGCCGTTTTTCGTCTGATTGCGGCAGCATGCGGCTCACGCCCTGATAGATCAGGCGCGCTTCCTCAACCCCGGAGATGACCTCAATCGGGTAGCCCAGCACTTTTTCCGCCTCGCGAATAAAGGCTGCACTGTTGGTCGCCTCGCGCAAGGTTTGTGTTGCGACTGCACGCACATGCGCGGCGGGAAAGCCCTTCAGTCGCTCGCCAAAGCGGGCCAGACACTTGAGTCCGCGCTCAAAAGCCTGGGGTTTTAGATTGCGTTCTTCATCGAGATCGCCGCCTTGTCGGACGGCCTCTTTGAGATAATCCACGCGCAGAATCTGGCCATCCACC
>CAYTIV010000200.1:0-3605 GCA_964437895.1 uncultured Methylotenera sp. | reverse complement strand
ACCAATATCATCCACAAATCAGACATGTGACCTTACAATCCTTAATAACGCTTGCGTAATCATACAACAAAACTCGCTTTAAGCCGCATGCATGCGTAAGGCTTCATCGATATCCACGTCAACAATACGCGACACGCCAGACTCCTGCATGGTGACACCAATCAGCTGTTGTGACATTTCCATGGTGATTTTGTTGTGCGAGACAAACAGAAACTGGGTTTTTTCGGACATCAGGCGCACCAGTTGGCAAAAGCGCTCGGTATTGCTGTCATCCAGCGGCGCATCGACTTCATCCATCAGACAAAATGGTGCCGGATTCAATCTAAACAGGGCAAACACCAGCGCCATCGCCGTCAATGCCTTTTCACCGCCAGACAGTAGCTGTATGGTCGTATTCTTTTTGCCTGGCGGCTGGGCAAATACTTGCACGCCGGTATCCAGAATTTCATCCCCCAGCAACTCCAGTTTTGCACTCCCCCCATTGAACAAGGTTTGAAACAACTCACTAAAATTGTGGTTGGCCGCATCGAACGTGGCGCGCAGTTTGCCTCGCGTCTCACGATCAATCTTGTGTATGGCTTCTTCCAGCGTGGCGGTCGCTGCACGCAAATCCTCTAGCTGACTGTCCAGATAGCTTTTGCGTGTTTTTTCAGAGGCGTATTCTTCAATGGCCGCCATATTGACCGGGCCAAGCTGCTGAATTTTCTGCTGTAGGCCTTGTGTGGCCTGGGCCCAGTGTTGTGCCGGTGCCGACACATCCAGCCCCTGCAGAATCGCCGACTCCTCAAAGCCGGTCTCCTGCAAAGCCTGTTGACACTGTTCTAGCTGCAGACGGCACGCTTGTTGCTTCAGGCGGCACTGCTCCAGCGCATCACGTAAGGGGTGTAACTGCTGCTCGAACTGTAAGCGGCTACGCTCCAGCCCCTGCATGGCCGTTTCCTGCTCAGCCTGCTGCGCCCTAGCCTGCGCCAGCACTTGCTCGGCAGCCTGTTGCTGCGCCAGGGCCTGCGTTAATGTGTCTTTAAGCGACACCATGCCACTTACAGTCAGGGCCTGCTCAGTCTCAGTCAGTCGTTGCTGCAGGTGTTCAAGCTCTTGCGTCTGTTGTAATAACTGCTGCTCCAGTGTTTGTACCAAACGGCTTAGCGTGGTGTGCTCAAACTGTTGCGCCTGCTGCGCCTTATCCGCCTGCTGAACCTGGTCACGCCCTTGCAGATACGCTTGTTCCGCCGCTTGCTGATGACGCTGTGCAGCCTCGGCACCATCTTCTAGCACGGCTAATTGCTGTTGCTCAAGGCTGGCGCGTTCAGTGGCCTGTGCGATTTCCGCAGAGACGCTATCGCACTTTTCTGTCGCCTGGGCGATCTCTTGCTGCAACATGCGCTGCTGATGCAGGGCGTTTTCTTGCGCCAACTGCAAGCGTGAGAGCTCTAATTGCACCTTATGCATGCTGGCCGCCTGCTGCTTGAGCTGCTGCTCGGATTGCTGCTGTTGCAGACGCGCCAAGCTCACCTGCACCTCAATATCCCGACTAGCCGCCTGCGCGGCGGTGACTGCTTGCTGCAAACCGTCCAACTCAGCCTGGAGCGCCGCAAGCTGTTGCTGGCGTTCGAGTACCCCTTGCACGGGCGTATGCTGGCCATGGTAAACCACACTATAGCGCTGGTAGAGATCGCCTTCAGGGGTCAATAACATCATCCCGGCCTCTAGTGCTGACTGATACCTTGCCAACTGCGCTGGCTGCTCCAGCAGATAGACGCCGTGCAACCACTGTTGCAATACAGCGCCGGTTTCTGGCCGGCTGAACGTCAACTGGCTGTACAAACTAGGCAAACCTTGCCACTCTGGCGCCAGAGTGGCCCCAGCCAAGGCCGGGATGGCCACCGCCAGCGCGGCCTCTGGATGCATTAACGCCGTCAGATCAATCGCTTGCTTGGGCATAACGGCATTCAGGCGATGACCTAGAAAGGCCTCTAACGCGGCTTGCCAACGGCTGGGTGCGACTACACCTTCCCATAAACGTGACGCCGTCAGCATAGCCGGCTGTTGCATCCAGCGATCTAGGCCTTGGTCCTGTCGTAGGCGCTGTTGCAGTTTCTGCAAGGACTGAATCTCCGCCTCCACCCGGTGCAATTGTGCCTGTGTGTGCTGCTGGTGATCTCTGGCCTGCGTTAAGGCATGCTGCTGTGCGACCTCTTGCTCACGCAACTGTTGCAGCTGCTGCTCTTGCTGAAGGTGCTCAGTATGCAGCCGCTCCAATTGTTGCTGGCCCTGGACGATCTTGCTGTCATCCGGCCACTGCCACGCTTGTAATGCCTGTTGGGATTGCGCTAGGCGCTGTGTAGCTTCCTGCAAGGCGCGTTGTAAGAACTGCAGCGTATTCTGTTCAAGTTGCCACTGCTGACGGCTGTGCTGAAGTCCCTGCTGCGCCTCTTTAGCGCCCTGTTGGGACTGTTGCCACGCCGCCTGCAGGGCCGGCAATGCCTGTGTCAGCGTTTGCAAGACCGCCGTCTTTTCTGCCAGCAAAGCCTCAGCCGCTGTCAGCCCGGTGGCTTTTTCATGCAGCGATGTCTGCGTCAGCTGTTGTTGTTGCAATACGCGTTCACGCTGGCCAGACAGCTGCTTTTGTTGATTGATTAAACGCTCTCTGGCATCTTCGGACTGCTTGACTTGCATAGACAGGTTAGAAACCTGTGCGTTGGCTTCGTAAAAGGCGGACTGGGCCTCTTGCAACTGGCCGCCTGACTGCTGATGTTGCTGGCGAGACTGCTCAAGCTGGGCCTCGCAGTGGCGTAGCGCGGCCATGTGTGCTTCAAGTGCGTGCACGGCCTGATCCACGTCATGGCTGGCCGTCGTATGCGCAAGGAGTGCATCGCGTTTGCGTAACCACCACCACTGTGCCTCAGAAACCGCCAAAGATTGTTGTAAGGCCAGATAGTGTTGTGTGACCTGCGCCTGCGCCTCTAACTTGACCAGTTGTTTATTCAACTCTTGGCAGATATCTTCAACCCGCTCTAGATTTTCGCGTGTGTCACGCAACCGTAACTCGGTCTCGCGCCGACGCTCTTTATATTTGCTCACGCCAGCGGCTTCTTCCAGAAACACACGCAACTCTTCAGGCCGCGCCTCGACAATACGCGAGATCGTATTCTGGCCAATAATGGCATAAGCACGTCCGCCAAGGCCGGTACCCAGAAACAGGTCCGCGACATCGCGTCGTCGCACCGCCGTGTTATTAATAAAGTAGCTTGAACCTTTGTCGCGCTCAATCACCCGCTTGACGGAGATTTCGGCATACTGATTCCACTCACCAGTGGCACCGCCCATACTATTATCAAAGATGAGCTCTACACTGGCCCGTGAGATGGGCTTACGTTGGGAAGAGCCATTAAAGATGACGGCATCCATGGCCTCAGCCCGCATTTCCTTGGCGGATGACTCACCTAGCACCCAGCGCACGGACTCCATAACATTGGATTTGCCACAGCCATTGGGGCCTACCACGCCCACCCGCTGCCCATGCAGATGAATGGTGGTTGGATCAACAAATGACTTGAACCCCGCAAGTTTTAAATGTGTCAGACGCAAAGTAAGAAAACCGCTTA
>CAYTIV010000199.1:0-3623 GCA_964437895.1 uncultured Methylotenera sp. | reverse complement strand
CTGGTTTTAAAGAGGTGAAGCCGCAGGTGTTTGCTGGCTTGTATCCGGTGGAGTCTAACCAGTTTGAATCTTTGCGAACCGCCTTGGAAAAGCTGCGTTTGAACGACTCCAGCTTGCAGTTTGAGCCAGAAAACTCAACTGCGTTGGGCTTTGGTTTTCGTTGTGGCTTCTTAGGCTTGTTGCACATGGAAATCGTACAGGAGCGCCTGGAGCGCGAGTACGATATGGATTTGATTACCACCGCGCCAACGGTAATTTATGAGCTGCTCCTCAGAAGCGGTGAAGTGGTTCAGATTGAGAACCCGTCGCGCTTGCCTGAACCGTCACGGGTTGAAGAAATTCGCGAGCCCATGATTGTGGTGAACTTGCTGATGCCGCAAGACTATGTGGGCCCCGTGATGACCTTGTGTAACAACAAGCGCGGTATCCAGCGCAATATGCAATACATGGGCCGTCAGGTGATGTTGAGTTACGAAATGCCGCTGAATGAAGTGGTGCTGGACTTCTTTGACAAGCTGAAATCGGTGTCACGTGGCTATGCCTCTATGGATTACGAGTTTTTGGAGTTTCGTGCCGCAGATCTGGTCAAGCTGGATATCATGGTGAACGGCGAGCGTGTGGATGCCTTGAGCCTGATTGTGCACCGTGCCAACAGCTTGTATCGCGGCCGCGAATTGGTCTCTAAAATGCGCGAGTTGATTCCACGCCAGATGTTTGATATTGCTATTCAGGCCTCGATTGGTGCCAACATTATTGCGCGCGAAACGGTGAAAGCCATGCGTAAAAACGTGATTGCCAAATGTTATGGCGGCGATATCACGCGTAAACGCAAGTTGCTGGAAAAACAAAAAGAAGGTAAAAAGCGTATGAAGCAAGTGGGCAACGTGGAAATTCCACAGGAAGCCTTCCTCGCCATCTTGCGCGTAGAAGATAAATAATCACTTTAGTGATATCGCTTAATCAGGAAACAAGCATGTATTTTGCAATCTTTATGTTGGTCATCTTACTGGTCTCAGGCCTGATCTGGCTGCTGGATATTCTGGTCCTGCACAAGAGACGCCAGTCTGCCTTTGGTGCGGTGCCCGACCCCTGGTATGTCGAATACAGCAAAAGTTTCTTTCCGGTGATTCTGCTGGTGTTTATGGTGCGTTCGTTTATCGTCGAACCATTCAAAATTCCGTCTGGCTCCATGATGCCTACTTTGCTGGCGGGCGATTACATCTTGGTCAACAAATTCACTTACGGCTTGCGCGTGCCCATCCTGAATAGCGTGTTCTATCCTGTGAGCCTGCCACAACGCGGCGATGTCTTCGTATTTCACTATCCGCCGGATACTTCCATCGATTACATCAAACGTGTCGTGGGGTTGCCCGGTGATAAGATTCAGTACCGTGACAAGCAGCTGACGATCAATGGCAAAGTGATCAATCTGGACTTTGTGCAACCCTATCAGTATGCGCTTAACGTGAATGACGAGAGCGGTAACCCACGTGAGGTGGAAGTCACGGCCTCACGCTTGAGCGAGCAGTTGGAGTCGGTCAAGCACGATGTGCTGATCCATGACATCATGAACCAGTACAGCCCCGGTAGCCCAGGCTATCGCTTGATGCAGGGGGAGACCATCACCGTGCCGGAAGGCGAATACTTTGCCATGGGTGACAACCGTGACAACAGCTCAGATAGCCGTGTATGGGGCTTTGTGTCCGAGAGACATCTGGTGGGTAAGGCTTTCTTTATCTGGTTTAACTTTGACCAATGGCGTCGCATCGGCCAGCATATTGGCTAATGGTAAAAGCGGCTTGGTGCAGCGCGCGATTCAATAGGAGCAAACAGCATGACATACGCAAACAGTAGTGATCAACGTGGTTTGGGCATTCTGGGGTTTCTGCTGGTGCTGACCGCGTTTGGCATTTTAGGCTCGGTTGCGCTCAAGGCGTTTCCGGCCTACATGGAATACCTGTCGGTACAAGCCACTGTGACGCGTCTCGCGCATGATGCGACCCTGCAGACCGACCGTGATATCCGCACCGCGTTTGATCGCCAGATGCAGGTGGATTATATCCGTGACTTGAGTAGCCGTGATCTGGAAATCAGTGCTGGCTCAGTGGTCATGCATTATCAGAAAAAAATCCCGCTGACTGACAGCATGGCTTTGCTGGTGGACTTTGATGTTGCCAGCAAACCCTGATTGATGGCCGCACATGAATAACGCACTTCCCGTATTACAAACCCGCATCAGCTACCGTTTTACGCAACCTGAGCTGTTGCAGCAGGCACTTACGCACCGCAGCTTTTCAGCCACCAACAATGAACGCCTGGAGTTTTTGGGCGACAGTGTGCTTAACTTTATTGTGGCGCACCAGTTGTTCAACCTGTTTCCGCATTTGCCTGAGGGCGACCTGAGCCGTTTGCGCGCCAAGCTGGTACGCGAAGCCAGCTTGGCAGAAATTGCCACGGAACTGCATCTGGGCGATGTACTCAAACTGGGTGAGGGCGAGATGAAGAGTGCTGGCTGGCGCCGCCCCTCGATTCTGGCGGATGCGTTGGAAGCCATTATTGGTGCGGTGTATCTGGATGGTGGCTTTGCCGCAGCCCAGGGCGTGGTGGCGCAACTGTATCGCGACAAGTTCACCACCATAGACCCCAAAGTCATCGATAAAGATGCTAAATCGCAATTGCAAGAGTATCTGCAAAGCAAAAAGATGGATCTGCCTGAGTATCAGGTCGTCTCCATTGAAGGCGAAGCGCATGCACAGACGTTTACAGTGCAATGTTTCATTAAAAAGCTTCAGCTGACCACGACGGGCGTAGGCACCAGCCGCCGTGTCGCTGAGCAACAAGCGGCCAGACTGGCCATGGACCACATACAATCATGACAGACCATACCCCTGCTACAGACGACTTTCGTTGTGGGACCGTAGCCATCGTTGGCCGCCCCAATGTCGGCAAGTCAACTTTGTTGAACCACATCCTCGGTCTCAAACTGGCCATTACTTCGCGCAAAGCGCAGACCACGCGCCACCGCTTGCTGGGGATCCATACCACGGAAGACACCCAGTTTCTGTTTGTAGATACGCCGGGTTTCCAGCAAAAGCATATCAATGCCCTCAATAAGACCTTGAACAAAACAGTGACGCAAGTGCTGACCGAGGTAGATGTTGTGCTGTTTGTCATCGAGCCGATGAAGCTGGGTGAGGCAGACGAAATCGTACTCAAATTGCTGCCTAAAAATAAACCCGTGCTGCTGGTGGTCAACAAGGCCGACCTGATGGGCGATAAAGGCAATCTGCTGCCATTGATTCAGGACTTTGATCTGTTGTTCGATTTTGCCGGCATCATTCCGGTCAGCGCCAAAAAGAATCTTTATCTGGATGAGTTGCTGTCTGCCGTGCGTGAGCACCTGCCACAACAGCCTGCCATGTATGCCGAAGATGAGCTGACAGATAAAAACGAGCGTTTTCTCGCTGCCGAATTGGTTCGCGAAAAAGTATTCCGTCTGCTGGGTGACGAAGTGCCTTATTCCGTGACGGTCGAGATCGAGAAGTTTGAAACCGTGAAAAATCTGCGCCGTATTTTTGCCGCCATTATTGTCGACAAAGATAGCCAAAAGCCGATGATCATTG
>CAYTIV010000198.1:0-3649 GCA_964437895.1 uncultured Methylotenera sp. | reverse complement strand
GCGCTATTCAACGAAATAGTTGAATTTGTAAATAATAACAATTATCATTAACGCGCTAACAAATGTGCGTGCTAATAATTATTAGGGTGGTAGAAGAGGATTTGTATCAATGAACATGACCCCGTCATGGATTTGTGTTGCCATGTTGGCCGCATTTTCATCCGTGGCTTTCTCAGAGGAAGCCCCTGCATTTAAAAAGCCACTAGTGCTCGAAGTCCCCAGAGTCGATGTGATCGGCACCAAAGATCAGCAGTTTAAGTTGCCAAGTGCGTCTACGATTGTCGATCAAGAGACCCTGGAAGCTGCACATGTGATGACCACTAACGAAGCACTGCGTAAAGTGCCTGGCGTTGTTGTCCGGGATGAAGAAGGCTTTGGTATGCGCCCCAACATCAGTATTCGCGGCTTAAACCCTACCAGATCCACCAAAGTGGTTTTGCTTGAAGATGGCATTCCGCTCGCCTATGCCCCCTATGGCGACAACGCTAGTTATTACTATCCCGCGATCGATCGTTTCTCTTCGATTGAGGTGCTCAAAGGCGCAGAGCAGATCAAATTTGGCCCCCAAACCATCGCTGGCGTGGTCAATCACATTACACCTAATGCGCCGCAAGCATTGAGCGGGCATGCCAGTGTGACCGCCGGTAACCGTGATTTTCTAAACACTAAAATCAACGTTGGTGGCCAAGGCATGTTGCTTGATTACACACACAAGCAGGGCGAGGGCGCACGTGATCGCAGCTATCACAATGTCGATGACGTGAACTTAAAATTAACCAAAGCCATCAACGATTATCATGGTCTGACTTTCCGCGCGAACTACTTTAGCGAGGATTCGCAAGTGAGCTACACCGGGTTGACCAAGGCTGAGTACGAGAATTTTGGCGGGCAATACAATCCATTCAAACATGACCACTTTAAAACCACCCGTTATGGCACGTCTGTCACACATGACTGGCAAATCAATGGTGATGTTTCACTGATGACTAACTACTACTACAGCTACTTTACGCGCGATTGGTGGCGACAGCAGAGTAACTCTTCGGCAGGCAATATTGCTTCGGGGGCTGGCTGCGCTGCGGTTGCTAATGGACGCGTTAATGGTGTCGCTGTAGATACCGATAGTTGTCAGGGCAATCAGGGGCGTTTGCGTACCTACGAGACCTATGGCGTTGAGCCTCGCCTGTCATGGGTGCATGACTGGGGTCAGCTCGATATGGGGGTGCGCGCGCACTACGAAGAACAGCGTCGCATCCAGAAAAATGGCGCTTCTGCGGTGGCGCGCGATGGCACCATTGTTGAAAATAATCTGCGTGAAACGCAGGCTTACTCAGGCTTTGTCAGTCATCGGTTTGACATGGGTGACTTTCATGTCACACCTGCCATTCGTTATGAACATATCGAGAATAAACGCAAAAATGGGGCTGTTGCGGCCTCTCCAACCGTGTCGCGAGGCGAGTCTACGATCCATGAATGGATCCCCGGTATTTCGGTCGCTTACACGCCCAGTGACCAATATACTTTTTTTGCCGGTGTGCATGAAGGGTTTGCGCCACCACGTACCGAAGATTTAATCGGGCCCGATGGCGGTGCGGTGGATGTTGGGGTTGAGAAGTCTAAGAACTACGAATTAGGCGTGCGAGCCAAACCCACATCCTCCTCGAGCTTAGAGGCTACCGCCTTTTATAATGATTTTGACAACTTGATTGCGGTTGGCTCGGTCGCGGCGAATTTACCGGCCTTGGCGCAAGGCAAGGCGACTTTTTCAGGACTGGAGCTGCTGGGCAAATATGCGTTTGAGAGTGGCGTATATTCTAGATTAGCTTACACTTGGCTCCCCGTGGCCGTGCAGGATTCGGTGTACCGTACCGTTGCGGGTGTAGCCGTTGCTGGCAGCGTCTCTGGCAACCGTCAGCCCTACGCGCCCAAACATACGGTGACAGCCGCTTTGGGGTATCGAATCGGTCAGTGGGATGCCATGGTAGAGGCCGTCCATGTGGGGCGGCAGTATGCCGATTTTGGTGAGACCGAGGCCGTGAATGCGACAGGGCAAAATGGCGAAATTGCTAGCTACACCATTTACAACGCTGCCATCAACTATAAGATGCCAGCCCATAAAACAACGTTGTTTCTACTGGGCAAAAATATTTTTGATAAAAACTACATCGTCGATCGCACACGCGGTATTTTGACCGGCATGCCTGCACTGATTCAAGTCGGTGCTCGCTATGACTTTTAGCCGCTATCTTTAAGCGCGTCACTCTGCCAGTGCTCGATGGCCCACCGCCAGAATGCATCGAGAGAGGCTGTTTTTAAAGCCTCCGGTGGAGATTGCCTTAAAAAAATCAATGCGCAGAACAGTGTTTCAACAACATTGTCATTAGCAATACTGGATGCCAGAGTTTGTTTGCTTAACTTTTGCCCTTCAGCATTTTTGACGAGGGGGACATGCGCATAGGTCGGTGTCGGGTATTGCAGAACATGTTGCAGATAGATTTGGCGCGAAGTCGAATGCAGTAGGTCTGCACCGCGTACCACCTGCGTGACCCCTTGTAATGCATCATCGACAACGACGGCGAGCTGGTAACTGAACAAACCATCGGCACGTTTGATCACGAAGTCGCCGATATCTGTCGCCATATTTTGCTGCAATCGGCCTAGAATCCTGTCCTCAAATGTGATCCGGCTGTCCGAGGTTTTCAACCGCCATGCAGGCTGTATCCTACTTTTGATGGGATGTCTCAAGCAGGTGCCAGGATAAATGGCGCCCTCTATACCTTGTATGGTGCTCGAATCTGCAATTTCCTTGCGTGAGCAAGTGCAGGGGTAGGCCAGTGACTGAGCGCGCAGTTGGCTTAACGCCGCTTCGTAGAGTGCTGTGCGCTGGCTTTGGGTGATGATGGGGCCGTCCCACAAAAATCCGTAGCGGGCCAAGGTCGCGATGATCTCAGCACTAGCACCGTTAACCGTTCGCGTGAGATCGACATCTTCTATCCTTAATAACCATTGCCCTCCCTGTTTTTTGGCATCGCAGTAACTGGCCACGGCGGCCACGAGCGAACCAAAATGCAAGGGTCCGGTGGGTGAGGGGGCAAAGCGGCCAACCACCATGTGCGGCTATTGCACCTCGTATGGCGGGATGTGCCAAGCGATGAGTTGGCTACCACGCAGTTGCAGGTGGCCGGCCATACGCTCTACACCGCGACTGGATACGTCAAAAGTGTAGGTGCGCTGGAACTGCATGCGGCCATTACCATCTCTAGCAAAACCGACACGTGAGCAGGCCACGGTCTCGTCCAAAAATTGCAAATGACAGCGCTCGGCGAGCTGTCGGCCAATCTTGAGCGCAATCTCACGTTTGGCCACGGAGTCCATCCAAAACCATGCGCCGGCCATTAAAAGGGCCAATAAAGCCCACTCAGCCATGCTTGTTCTCCGATAAGACGAGGATGTGATTCGGTGTATGATGTTTCAAGTTCGTGTTCCTAAAGTACAGTGTGCCAGCCATGAGTTCAAGCCGCGAAGCAGATGCCGTTCAAGCCTATTATAATTTATTGCATGGCAAAGGGGCTGATGCCGCCATTATGGCCCAGCGCGATGCCCTGCTGGCAGAGTTGTGCCCTTTGTTAGCCAATCAGGAGTGTACCAG
>CAYTIV010000197.1:0-3663 GCA_964437895.1 uncultured Methylotenera sp. | reverse complement strand
CAGCCCGTAAAGCCATGATTTATTAATGAAATCATGGTCTTTTCGGGCTTTTGTTTTTTTTAGGATGCTATTTAATGGTTAAAGTAGTGTCAAATCGCTGTCAACTTTGATTACAAGCCGCCTGCAAGCGCTTGCGCCGCTGTATGAATGATGCTATTTTGACAAACGCCATGAATGAAAAAGGGTAAATCGGTGCGTAACTTTCAATTAAAAAAAATAGCCGTCGCCTTGAGTTTAGGGGTTGCCGTATCAGCACATGCAGCTGGATTAGGCACCATGACTTCCAGCTCAAAACTCGGGGAACCACTCAACGCTGAAATTGAGTTGCTTGCAGTCACTCCTGCAGAGTTGAACAGCATACAAGCGGTGTTAGCCAGTGAGCAGGTCTATCAAGACCAAATGCTGGAAAAGCCAGCCTCTTACCCTTTTATCAAAATTGAAGTAGCCAACAACAGCAAGGGTCAACCCATCCTTAAGTTGAGTAGCTCGCAGCCGATTACAGAAGCCTTTCTGGATATGTTGATCCAGGTGGATTGGCCTACTGGCCGTCTGGTCAAGGAATATACCTTGTTGCTGGATCCGCCCGGATTCAACTCCAACTATGTCTCTGATGCGGCAGCGCCTGCCGTAGTCAGTCAAGCCCCCGCTAGCACAAGCCCAAGTACACCGAGTGCGACAGCCACTCAAGCCATCGTCGCCACCCCTGAGCAAAAAACAGCTGCGCGTCCGCAGCCTGTGACCAAAAAAACGCCGGCACCGACTGAAGCCACAGAGCCCGCCGGTGCTGTGACGACAGAGAAGGGCGACACACTTTATGCCATTGCAAGGCAAATGAAGCCTGACAACGTCAGCACAGAACAAATGCTGGCCGCCCTGTATCAGTCCAACCAACAGGCTTTCGATGGCAAGAATATGAACCGGCTTAAAGTCGGAAAAATTATTCGCCTGCCAGATCAAGCGACTTTAGAGAGCATGAGCCGCGCCCAGGCTAAACACTTCGTTGCTGAGCATACGACACAATGGTTAGCGTATAAAAATGCATTGGGCAAAGTGGTGCAGGAAGCCACGCCAGTGGCCACCGGAGGTCATACCCAGCAGTCTGCTGGCAAGATTGGTGCGGCAGGGGAAAAACCCGCGCCGCAAGCTAAAGCTGGCAAAGATGTGCTGAAACTCTCCGCAGGGGATGAAAAATCTACTGCGCAAGCCGATAAGGCTATGGGTAAACAGGCCTCTACTGCAGCACAAGAGGATGCTACAGCCAAAGCAAACGCCATCAAAGAAGAACAGTCACGCGCTGCCGCACTTGAAAAACAAGTAGCAGACATGAAAAAACTGATGGAAATGAAAAACAGTGCGATGGCGCAAGCCGAAAAAAATGCCGCACAAACCACACCCGCAGCGCAGCCTGAAGTTAAAGCCGAACCCGCACCCGCACCTGTGGCCAAGCCAGTTGAGGTAGCAAAAGTGCCGCCAGCACCGGTTGTCGCTGAGAAACCAGCCGAAGTGCCTGCCCCGGAAAAAGCAGCGCCACCCGCACCGGTTGTCGTAGAAGATGCCGCGCCGATTCAGCAGCCTTCATTCATGCATGTATTGCTTGATCGATTGAAAAAAATTAGCCCGATCTTACCAGTGGCATTGATTGCATTGCCCTTGTTGTTATGTGTATGGGCGTTGATTCGCATCCGTCGTAAGAAAAAGATTGATAACTTCGAGGACGTGATTGTTACTTCACCGGCCACCGAGTTGCAGAACAATACCGTATTTGGTGATACCAAGGCGGCGGCCTCGGGTGATACATCCTTTCTGACAGACTTTTCGCAGAGCGGCGTTGGCGGCATGATTGATTCGCATGACGTTGATCCGATCGCTGAGGCCGAAGTCTATATGGCCTATGGTCGTGACGCGCAAGCAGAGGAAATTCTGAAGGATGCCATTCAGAAAGATCCCGAACGTCAGGAACTCAAGCTCAAATTACTGGAAATCTATCAAGCCACAAATAATAAGTCCGCGTTTGAGACGCTTGCCGGTGATGTCTACGCCAAGGTTGGTCCTGCCGATGCTGCCTGGTCAAAAGTCGTGGCACTGGGCCAGAAGCTAGACCCTGAGAACGCCTTGTATCAGGTGACTTCTGCAGATGCTGCAAGCGACGAGACTGTTGCCGAAGTAACGGCGCCACCAGAGGCCGCAGATGTCGCGCTTGCCGAATCTGCTGCTGAAGATGCTTACCACTTTAACTTTGAAGCGCCTGCGCTCGAATTTGATACCCCTGAAACTACAGCTGCAGTTGACGCCGATAGTGCAGCCAAAGAAACAGCACCTGCATTTGCAGAGACCAGCGATTTTGTGGTCGAGTCCAGCGCATTTACTGAGGCACCTAATACAGCAGATGCTGCGCCGGCTGAGCCAGCGATCGAACTTGCGACTGCAACGGATGCATTCACGCTGGATGAGTCAGAGGCTGAACCCCTGACTGAGACTGTGGTTGAGGAGGGGCTGGCATTTGAGCCTTCCATCTCCCGTGCGCAGCAGCCAGCGGTAGCCACTGAATTCGAGAGCGTTGATGAGGACGCGCAGTCACTGACACCTAAAGCGCTCGATTTGCCATCATTGAATCTGGAGGATGGTGTAGTCGAAGCGGATGCGCGCTTGTCATTACAAACAACGACAGGTGAGCAGTCATTGGCCAATGAGGATGCTGTGTTTGAATCTCTGCCAGAGTTATCTCTGGAGCTCGGTGGTCCAAATGATGCCGCTCCTCCGCTGGCAGATGAAGATGATCTTGAAGTTGAAGAAATTTCCTTGGGTGAGTCTGTAGATGCGTTAAATGCGCCAGTGGTCGCCCTTGCCAGTGAAGCTGAGATGGATTTCCCCGAAATCTCACTGGATATGAGTGAGGCGTCAGCCGGTTCAGCGGAGATGCCTGCAGATGAGCCAGAGGAAGTGAACACCAAGCTGGATCTGATTCAAGCTTACATCGATATGGAAGACTTGATTGGTGCCAAGGAGTTGATTGAAGAGGTGCTCAGTGAGGGCGGTGAGCGTCAGAGACAACGCGCTACAGAGTTACTAGAAAAAATAGCATAATCACAAGGCCGGGTTCCCGGCCTTGTTCTTTTGAGTCCCCTGCCATTAGGCGTAATCAGTCCCAGCCTTTATACTAGGTGCCATGAAAATTGCGATAGGCATAGAATATCACGGCGCTTATTTTCAGGGCTGGCAAAGCCAACCCAATGGCGCCGGCGTACAGGATGCGATTGAGCGGGCCATTGCGCAGATAAGTGGTCAACCGGTGAGATTGCATGCGGCGGGTCGTACGGACGCGGGCGTGCACGCTTTGATGCAAGTCGCACATTTTGAAACTACCTCTGTCAGACCATTGAGTGCATGGGTGCGTGGCACCAATGCTCACCTCCCGGCATGGGTACGTATATTGTGGGCCGTTGAGGTTGATGACGCGTTTCACGCCAGATTTAGTGCGACCGCACGCAGTTACCAGTATGTCCTTTACAATCATGCGGTGGCGCCGGCCAGTCAACACGGTCGTGTCGGCTGGTATCATCGACCATTGGATATTGGTTCCATGCAAGCGGCGATGACCTGTTTGCTGGGGGAGCACGATTTTAGTGCCTTCAGGGCCAGTGAGTGCCAGGCCAGTAGCCCGGT
>CAYTIV010000196.1:0-3665 GCA_964437895.1 uncultured Methylotenera sp. | reverse complement strand
AATACAAACAATTCTCTATCATACACTGCAACCCTGCGGTTTTAAAATCTTAACGCATTTCATGACCTCTTCTTACCGCGAAAAAATCGAACATTCCCACGTCTATGCCGTGGCCAGGCACACCCCGTTGGATGAGATGCCTAACCTCTCTGCGCGTGCCAAAAACAGGGTGCTGCTCAAGCGCGAAGATATGCAGCCGGTGTTTTCTTTCAAGCTGCGCGGGGCGTATAACAAAATGGCCAATCTGTCCGCTGAGGCGCTGGCCAGAGGCGTGATTTGTGCCAGTGCGGGTAACCACGCACAGGGCGTCGCCCTGAGTGCGCAGAAAATGGGATGCCGCGCGGTCATTGTGATGCCAACCACCACTCCGGCAATCAAGGTCAATGCTGTGCGTAGTCGAGGCGCTGAGGTGGTGTTGTTTGGTGATAGCTATTCCGACGCTTACGCCCATGCCCTGGAAATCGAAGGTAGGGAAGGGCTCACCTTTGTGCACCCCTATGATGACCCGGATGTGATCGCTGGCCAGGGCACCATTGCGCTGGAAATCGTACAGGATCACCCTGAGCCGATTGCCGCCATTTTTTGCTGTGTGGGCGGTGGTGGCCTACTGGCAGGGATCGCCGCCTATATCAAGGCCGTGCGACCGGAAATTAAGGTGATTGGTGTTGAGGCGCAGGATGCAGAAGCCATGACCGAGTCGCTGAAGTGCGGTCATCGCGTGATGCTGGAGCAAGTCGGCCTGTTTGCAGATGGTGCAGCGGTTAAGCAAGTGGGTGAACATACGTTTGCACTGGTGCAGCAGTATGTGGACGAGATGATTGTGGTCGACAACGATGAGATTTGTGCCGCCATCAAAGATGTGTTTGAGGATACGCGCAGCATTCTCGAGCCGGCAGGTGCGCTGTCGCTGGCCGGACTCAAGGCCTACAGCGAAAAACATCAACTGCAAGGTAAAACTATGATTGCCGTGGCTTCTGGCGCCAATATGAATTTTGACCGATTGCGCTTTATTGCCGAGCGGGCAGAACTGGGTGAGCATAGAGAGGCCGTATTTGCCGTGACGATTCCTGAAGCGCCGGGTGCTTTCAAGGCTTTTTGCCAATTGCTGGGGCCACGCAATATCACTGAATTCAATTACCGGTTTGCCGATGCTACGCAGGCGCATATCTTTGTCGGTGTGGCGGTACAAAACCCTGCGGAGGCAGCGGACATCTCGCTCAAGATGAATGCCGCTGGTTTTCCTACTCTCAACTTGAGCGATAACGAAATGGCCAAGTTGCATCTGCGCCATCTGGTGGGTGGCCACGCGCCTTTGGCACGCAACGAAGTGATCTACCGCTTTGAGTTTCCTGAAAAACCGGGTGCTTTGATGAACTTTCTGCAATCCATGGGTCACAACTGGAACATCAGTTTGTTTCATTACCGCAATCATGGTGCAGATTTTGGTCGTGTGTTGGTGGGCATGCAGGTGCCGCCGGAGGATCAGGCTGCGTTTGATGGGTTTTTGCAGCAGTTGGGTTATCCCTATTGGCATGAAACAGAAAATCCGGCCTATCAGTTGTTTTTGGGATAAGGTGGTTTATTTCAGCCGTTTGGTTGCAGTGAGCCGCAGCTCCAAATGTAACGTCGCGCTAAGGGCATGAATTTAAACCGCCTTTTAAGCGCTCATGATTTGCATGATTTTTGCTGCATATTCTGGATAACAATAATTCAAGTCTATAACATAACGACCTCTAGTCAGGCGTGAGCATGGAGATGTAGGAATGATGAATCGTAGTAAATATTTAATAGTAGCCAGTTTGTTAATGGCGAATACACAAGCCTTCGCGGAGGCGGGCGTTGCCTATGTCACCAGCCAGGACGCTGGTGTGACTATCGTTGATCTGGCGACGATGTCTGCTGCTGGCACCATTGATGTTAAGGGTGACGGGCCGCGTGGTCTTGGCGTGACAGACGACGGCAAGTTTTTGATCGTTGCGACACGCGAAAACGGCAGCGTCTCTGTGATTGATACCGCCACCAAGCAGGTGGTCAAGCAGATCGCTGTGGGCAAGAACCCAGAATTTGTGCGTGTCAAAGGGCAGTATGCCTATGTTTCTTATGAGCCAAGCTCCAAGGGTGGCCCACCGCCTAAGCCCGGTGCAGCCCCTGCGAAGGAAGAGGACGACGATGATGACAAAGAGCCGGCACGTATAGGTATTATTGATCTCAAGTTAGGTAAAAAGGTGCGTGAGATTGTTGGCGGCCCTGAAACAGAGGGCGTTGAGTTTAGCAAAGATGGCAAGTTGCTCGCTATTACCAACGAAGCTGACAATACCATCACCGTGCACAACATCAAAACCGGCAAGCTGGTGAAAAAGGTGGAAACGCATAGTTATGGCGATCGTCCACGTGGCATCAAAGTATCTCCAGATGGTAAGACTTATGTGGCGACGCTGGAGTATGGCAATAAATTTTTGGTCATGGACCAGAAGTTCAATGTCGTGAAAACAGTAGATACGGCAGCCACGCCTTATGGCATTGCCTATGATAAGTCAGGTAATTTTGTATACGTTGCCTCTAACAAAGACAAATTGCTGCAGGTATTCGATGCGCACACCTTTGCCAAAGTGAAAGATATTCCTACCGGCAACCGTTGCTGGCACTTCAGCTTTACGCCAGATGACAAAGACATTTTGTTGGCTTGCGGTAAATCAGACGCCCTGTTTGTGATCGATGCTGAAAAGCAGGAGGTCAAGCAACAGGTGGAGATCAAAAATATGCCATGGGGTGTAGTCACATACCCCAAAGCGATGGGTAGTCTGGACAGTGCCAGATAACAAGTCGTCATCTGTACAAAAAAGCCCGCCTGCTCAGGCGGGCTTTTTTTTGCTGATTCTTTTCTATTCGCACTAAAGTTTTGTACGCGGCAGCCGATAACCTTATCAGATGACACATGTTGCGCGTACTCTCCGCGTGTGACGCGTGAGTCTGCCTGTGTGGTGTAGATGATTTTGTGTGAATTTTTGGGTGCAGACCGCGTTAGCCGTCCCGGCTAGCGTAGTGACCTCAGGGCTCCTTCGGGAGCCCTTTTTTTTTATTACTGGCTGCGCTTGCGTATCCAGAAGGTGAATACGCCCTCTGTTTCTTGCATTTCGAGTAGGCTGTGACCGGTCTGGCGACAGAACGCGTCAAAGTCTTTTTTGGAGCCTGGGTCGGTGGCCATGATTTTCAGCACTTGTTCGGCGCTCAGCTCATTGAGCGCTTTTTTGCAGCGCAAAATGGGTAGCGGGCAGTTTAGGTTGCGGGCGTCAACTTCTTTATCAAATTGCATGAGAGTTCCTGATGGGGTCATGCCGACTGAATCGGTAAGCCTGCACCGGCCCAGGCCAGAATGCCACCTGCCAGATGCGAAACATCGCTGCGGCCCTGCGCTAGGGCAAACTCGCCTGCGGCTACCGAGCGTACGCCACTGCGGCAATAAAAGACAATTTTCTTGTCTTGCGGAAACTGGTCGAACACGGTAGCTAAGTGACCTAGTGGCACGTGGACGGCGCCGGGTAAAATGCCGGAAACGAGCTCGTGGTCATTGCGAATATCGACAAGCAGCAATGACGGATCATTCAGTAAGGGGTGTAATTCATCCGGTGTTAAGTGTTTTAATGACATCAACAAACCCAGAAAAA
>CAYTIV010000195.1:0-3673 GCA_964437895.1 uncultured Methylotenera sp. | reverse complement strand
GCCAGTCATCCAGTTGAGAGGTCTCAAAGTAAGGGATCGCTTCCTCGAAACGCTTTGCCAGATATAGAAACTCACCCATATTGTAGTTGGCGCCTGGGTGCTGAGGGTTGCGTTGCAAGGCCTGCTGGTAGTAGTGCACGGCCTGGGTCATGTCGCCTTGGTCTCGCCAAGTTTCGCCCAGATTGTTGTATGCGTCGGTGTAATTGGGGAACAGTGCGATGG
Organism: uncultured Methylotenera sp.; assembly: GCA_964437895.1. GTDB lineage: Bacteria > Pseudomonadota > Gammaproteobacteria > Burkholderiales > Methylophilaceae > Methylophilus. Next base: position 3,451 of record CAYTIV010000195.1, on the reverse strand, counting down.
CACGCTCGTAGCTTTGGACTGCCGCTTGAAGTTGGCCTTTGTCACGCAACACAGTGCCCAGATTGAAGTGTCCGCGTGCGTCTTGCGGTTGAATACGCAAGCCTTGCTGATAGCTGGCGGCCGCTTCATCAAAGCGCCCCTGCTTTTGTAGTACGGTACCCAGATTACCATGGGCTTCAAAAAACTGTGGATTGAGGGCAATCGCCTTGCGGTAAGCTTCTTCAGCAAGGGGCAGTGCGTTCAGGTGGGTTTGTACAATCGCGTAGTTAAACCATAGTTCAGCTGCATTAGGGTTGAGCTTGAGCGCCTGTGCATAAGCCTTTGCCGCCTCAGCATATTCTTGATTCTGATCCAGTGCCAGTGCCAACAGATGATGCAAAATGAACTCACGTGGATGCTGTGCGGCCAGCGGGCGCGCACGCTGAATGACAGCGTTAAACTGTCCCTGATTCAGTTGTTGAATCAGGGCGTTGATTTCTTGCGAAAGAGAGAGTGCCATAACATCTGGGATCGAGCAGAGTTTTTAATATAGTTACAATTTTGTAACATATATTACAATTCCGCAACAACTCTATCGCTTGATGTAGCGCAAAAGAGGCTACAAATCCTTGCCAAATCTGAGTGAATTAGACTGATGGCAGGGTGGTTTTTTGCTGTTTAAGCAAACGCACCGCGATTTGTGGGTCTTCTTGCAACAGGTTTTCTATACATTCACTATTCATTTCGATCAGCGAGGCCTGATCTGAGGTGACGATGGCGCTGGCAACGGCCGGTTGGCTTGAGAATAAAGCCATCTCACCAAAGAAATCGCCGTGTTGCAGTCGCTTAAGGATTTTTTCTTCGCCGTTGGCTTGATGTTGTACCAGCTGCAAGCTCCCCTCAACCACCATATAGTAGTGATGGCCGATATCGCCCTGCCGGAACACCAGGCTACCACGAGGATAATAATGACCATAGGCGCGCATGAGTGCCTGTAAATAATGATGCTGATTGGGGACATCGTCGAATAAGCCTTTCAGCAGCAACATTTCTCTTTGGCGCAGCGTCACCAGCAGTTCTATGCCCAGCAGGAATACCGCAAAGTTGAGGTAAAGCCAGCTGATGGAGACAAACATGGCTTTCATGCTGCCAAACACCGCGCCAAAACTCTTGTTGACGCTCAGAAACAGCCCAAATGCTGGACGCATCAACATCCATAACGTCGCCGTGAGGAGGGCTGCCAGTAATACATGCCGCCAGTCCACACTGAGCGGGCAAAAGGTGCGGTAGAACGCGGCAATCAGCACGGTCGTTAACAGCAGCGACAGCAGGCTGCCCACCAGATTGATGATGGCGCCGGGAAGATGGTGTGCCAGAAAGAGAATGATGGACTCGAGGCCAAAGCCTGCCGCGGTAAACAGAAAAAACACCAGCAATACGCCCAGCATGGCCATGACGTCGCGCAGCTTTTTCAGCCAGAACGAGGACGCCTCTTGTCGACTCGCAATCAATTGAAAGCTGGAGCGCATGTGCGCAGCCAGGGGGGTGATGGTCCAGAGCAAAATAAAAAAACCTAGTGCGCCCCAGGCCGCCTTGGTTTGCGTGTTGTGATAGACCTCTACCATGATGCGCTGGCTAAACTCAGGCAGCAGGTTGCTGGTGAGGATCGCCAATTTGACGATGGCGTAATCCGATGAATACACCAAGTGACTGATCACAAAAAAAATCAGCACAATGAGTGGAATCAGCGCAAACAGGGCATAGAAGGAAAGCGCAGCCGAAAGGCTCATGAGCCTGTGTCGGTGAATCCCTTGCAGGGTGGTTCTTAATACAAACAGTGGCGGGCTGTAACCAACGCTGGCCATGCGTTGGCAAATAGTTTGCCAGTATTGCTGGAGCGGCATGAATGCCTTGGTTTGCATGCGGCGCATGTGCATGGATGCAGCCTAGATTGGCAGCTGACGGTAGGCATCCGTGGCGGCGACCAGTGCCTGGCAGGTGCCCGTCTCCATGGCTGAGTGGCCCGCATCTGGCACCATCACCAGTTTGGCATGCGGCATGGCCTGATGCAGCGCCCACGCCGTTTGCGGTGGGCATACCATGTCATAGCGACCCTGTACGATGGTGGTTGGAATGAGCTGAAGCTTCGTCGCTGCCTGCGTCAGCAGATCTTGCCCGTCCACAAAACATAAATGCTGGATGTAATGAATCTGAACACGCGCACGCGCCAGTTCAATCTCACCGTTGGGTTCTGTTGCGTCTGTTTTGGCAATCAGGCTCATGATGCTGGATTCAAACGCATTCCAGCGGATGGCTGCAGGAATGCTAATGGTGCTATCTTGATGAAAGACCTGATTTGCATAATAGCTCATGACCTGTGACTGCTCTGATGCGGGAACCCCTGCCAGCAGTTGCTGCCAAGCTTCTGGAAAAAATAGAGCGACCTGCCCTAGAAACCAGTCGATTTCATGTGGACGGCTCAGGAAGATGCCGCGCAGCGTCAGGCTGATAACGCGCTCAGCATGCTGTACGGCGTAAGACAGTGCCAGTGTGCTGCCCCAAGAGCCACCAAACACATGCCAGCGTGTGATGTTGAGGTGTTTGCGGATGGCCTCTATATCTGCGACCAAAGCGGATGTATGGTTGTGTTCGGTCTCGCCCGCAGGTTGACTACGACCACAGCCACGCTGATCGAACAAAATAATATGATAGTGCTGAGGGTCAAAAAAACGACGCTGACCGGGGTTGCATCCACTGCCTGGCCCACCATGCAAAAAGATGACGGGGACCCCATTCGGATTGCCGCATTGCTCAACATAAAGTGTGTGCATTGAATCTACTTGTAACAGTGTGGTTGTAAATGGATGGCATTCAGGATAGAGGCTAGTGGCAGACATGGTTTCTTATTAACTGTATGATTTTAATTGAAAAAAATTTTATCGGAAAAGTTCGAAAAAAATAAGAAAAAATATTTAGAAAAAATTGTAACCAATTTGTAACTAAAGTGTTGCAATTGAAAACAAATTGTTCTATATTGCAATCCTCACATGCGGCAAGTGATAAATTCTAAAGCGTTTCAGGAGTTTTTCCCTTGTCTCTGGAGTGAAAAGTATGCGGGAAATTTGGTTTGCCATTCCTAGTGCTGGCAGAATTTAACGTGTACTTAATATTAAACCCTTAGTACTAACTTTGGAGATCAATATGCAAGTTAACAAAATCAAACTGGCACTGGGTCTGGTAGCTGCGCTGCCAATGGTTGCATTCGCTGCAGCTGACCAAGACGCTGCGATGAAAGACTCAAACAACTGGGCTCATCCACGTGGCCAACACAATAACCAAGGTTACAGCGCCCTGACACAAGTCAACAAAGGCAACGTTAAAAACCTGAAAGCTGCTTGGACATTCGCAACCGGTGTAAACCGTGGTCACGAAGGTTCTCCAGTAGTTGTTGGTAACATGATGTATGTTCATA
>CAYTIV010000194.1:0-3674 GCA_964437895.1 uncultured Methylotenera sp. | reverse complement strand
GCACACAATTGGCAACTAATCAGGACAATTTAATCTGGCTGGATATGGAGATGAGTGGCTTGCTGCCTGACTCCGATCGCATACTGGAACTGGCGGCTGTTGTCACCGATGCACACTTGAATGTGATTGCAGAGTCTCCTGTACTGGTGATTCACCAATCTGATGCCGTGCTGGATGGCATGGACGCTTGGAACAAAGGCACGCATGGACGCAGTGGCCTGATTGATAAGGTGAAAGCCTCCACGCTGGATGAAGAAGCCGCAACCGATGCCATGATCGCGTTTCTCAAGGAGCATGTGCCTGCAGGCAAATCCCCAATGTGTGGAAACTCCATCTGTCAGGACAGACGCTTCATGGCGCGTTATATGCCGCGCCTCGAAGCGTTCTTTCATTACCGCAATCTTGATGTGAGCGTGTTCAAGGAGTTATCACGTCGCTGGCGTCCGGACATCTATGCCGGTTTCAAAAAAGCCAGTCGTCATGAAGCACTGGCAGACATCTACGAATCTATCGATGAACTGAAATATTACCGTGAGCATTTTCTGAACATGACGCCACCCGCGTCTAAAGCAGAGTAAATGGGCGTGACTGTTGCGTCGTAAAATCAAGTGCGTCGCAAAATCAAGATAAAAAAAAGACGCCTATGGGCGTCTTGAGGGAGGAGAAGTTAGCTTTGGAGAAGCTTGATTAGTATTAAGCATCATCCATGCCAACTTTTCCTTACCTTTTTCGGCAGTCACCAAATGCGCACATTTAGCCCTGCAACACTGATGTATACAGGGTTTCGTAGTGGGCGGCACTGATGTTCCAGCTGACATCCTGTTGCATGGCCTGTTTTTGCAGTTGTTTCCACTGACCAGAATTGGCATACACCTGCATGGCGTGCTGTAAAGTGACCAAAAGTGTCGCGGGCGTATTTTCCGGTAGTACAAATCCGGTCATGTCCGCAGGTAATTTCCCGTCGCTCGCCCACTGACCGCCCTTGACTGAATCTGCCAGCCCGCCTGTATGCGCCACGACGGGGATAGTGCCGTAGCGCAAACCATACATCTGGTTCAGCCCACAAGGCTCGAAGCGTGAGGGCATGATGAACAAGTCCGCGCCCGCCATGATGTGGTGTGACAGGGGTTCGTTGTAGCCTATGGTGACCGCGACCTGTTCGGGGTATTGGCGCATCAAGGTCAGATACTGCTGCTCCATCTCAGCCTCGCCACTGCCTAACACCGCTAACTGACAACCACTGGCCAGCAGTGGATGCGCGATTTCGATCAGCATATCCAACCCCTTTTGGTGGGTCAGCCGGCTCACGACACCAAACAGCGGACGCTCTGCGAGCGTAGGCAGGCCTAATGCACTCTGCAATGCGTGTTTGACTTGTGCCTTGTTGGCCGGTTTTTTAACCGTGTAATGGGCCGGGAGATACGGGTCGGTGGCCGGATTCCAGATGTCGGTATCAATCCCGTTAAGAATGCCTGTCAGCGCATCGGCGCGCTGTTGTAGCAGCCCTTGAAAGCCAAAGCCAAACTGATCGGTTTGAATTTCGCTAGCATAGGTCGGGCTCACGGTAGACAAGGCATCCGCATAATATAATCCGGCCTTCATGAACGACAGATGGCCATAGAACTCATAGCCTTGCGGGTTGAAATCCTCGTCATTCAAGGTCAGGCGATGGCGCCAGTCTGGATGGAAGTTGCCCTGAAACGCCAGATTATGAATGCTGAATACGGATTTGGCAGTTCGGCCCATTTGTCGCAGATAGTAGGGCGCCAGTCCGGTCTGCCAGTCATTGCAATGTACGAGATCAGCCTGCCACGACTGCAGATCGTTGGGTCCCGCCAGAATGGCCGCCACCTTAGATAATAGGCCAAAGCGCAAAGCGTTGTCTTGCCACTCACCATGTTGCGGATGATGATATGGTCCGCCCTCTCTGTCATAGAGGGCAGGGGCATCAATCAGGAGTAAGGGAATGTCAGTGCCTGGCAACGTAGATTGCCAGATTTCGCATTGAATATCGTGAAAGGGCTGAAGTTTTCCCAATGCGCGCGGTGAGGGGCATTGTGCCAGGATGCCACGATAAGCGGGCAGCACAATTTGAATGTCCATCCCACTTGCGGCCAGTGCCGCTGGCAGGGCACTGCTGACATCTGCTAAACCACCGGTTTTAATGAGGGGAAATATTTCTGAAGTGACGAATAGTAAACGCAAGGGACTCTCTTTAAATCAACAGGCGGTTGGAGCTGAATGTGTTAAAACTTATGATACATTGCTTGTACACGTTTTAGAAGGACAAACCTATGAAATCATGGCTAATGGTGGGCTTGGGGTCGGCATTGGGCGCTTGGGCGCGCTGGGGGCTCTCGGCCTGGCTCAATAGTGTGGGCATGATTCCGCTCGGTACACTGCTGGCCAATGCTATTGGCGGCTTCCTGATGGGGGTCGCACTGGCCCTTTTTCAAACCATGCCGCAACTGAGTCATGAGTGGCGATTGTTTATTGCCATGGGATTCTTGGGTGGGTTAACCACATTCTCTACGTTCTCAGCCCAGGCATTCATATTATTGCAAAAACAGGCTTATGTCTGGGTGGGGCTGCACATCTTCACCCATGTTGTGGCCTCGGTGCTGTTGACCATTGTTGGCTACTGGTGCGTGATGCGCTGGCAAGCCATCTGATGACCATCGCCTAGCCTGAGCGCACACTTTGCGCGAATAAAAAAAGAGGGCCAGCGGCCCTCTTTTGTTTGCGTCACTGATATAAAAATCAGTCGTCTTTCTGGGTTTCTACCATGACTAATCCTGCGTCGGCAGCAGCAGACTCATCTTTTTTCCATTTAGGCGCATTACGCGGCTTCTTGGCTTTTGCGACGGGTTCTGCAGCGGTCGCTGGCTCAGACTTGGTTTCAACCAGTTGTATGCCTGCCTCTGATGAAACTTCAGCCTTTTTGGCAGCGGGTTTGCGTTTACGCGCAGCCTTTTTAGGTGCGGCTTCAACGGCAGGTTCAGCACTGGCAACCGGTGTTGCGGCTGTTTCAACCAGCTCAATCGCAGGTGCTGATTCGGTTTCAGCCGCACGCTTGGTGCGTGGTTTAGCTGTTTTACCACCACGTGCACGGCTACGAGGCGCTTTCTCTGTCGCTGCTGCGTCAGCATTGTCAGCATGCGCTGCGGGTTCAACCGCAGTCTCGACGATCGGGGCCGCAGCTTTCTCTGCAATGGCGACGGGTGCGACGACAGGGGCAGCTTCTACCACCACAGCAGGGGCTGCAGTTTGCATGGTGACCTGTGCCTCTACAGGCTCAGTGGCCACCACTGTATTGGCTGCAATCGCTTCATTGCCATTCGCAGCTGGCGCATCTTCACGTTGACGGCGATCACGACGACCATGACGATTGCGGCGGTTACCGCGCTCCCCGCGTTCCTGCTTGTTATCGCCTGCTTGTGACGTCAGTGCTGGCTGGTTGCCACCTTCAACTTTAGCCGCCTCAGTGTTTTGCTGGCGATCCTGTCTTTCCTTCTGAGCAGGTTTTTCTTGCGGCTGACGTTCCTGACGTGGTTTCTGTTGGGCGTTGTCCTGCTCTTTGGACGGCCGCTCGTTACGCTCCTGATTGCGCTCGCGCTGGCGGTCACGGTCACGACGGTTACGGTTCTTGTTACGGTCACGACCAGATTCACGAT
>CAYTIV010000193.1:0-3684 GCA_964437895.1 uncultured Methylotenera sp. | reverse complement strand
TAGAGTCGTATATTCAGTTAAGTGTCAAATCGTCATCTACTTTTCAACGTTGATTCTGAGCACTTAATGTTTGCTATTCAGCGTTGTTAGTGTGTTTATCGTCGCAATCCAAAATTTCTTTAATCACTGTTTTTGCAACCACCAGTTTTAAATTTCATATTGCGGCATCCTGCGGTTAAATCTATTTACGACCATCCTAGCCACAACTTTAATTTCATACTCAAAAAGGTGACCACGCACCATAGCATCACGGCCCACAATGGCTTGCAGACTGGCTTACAGGGCAGCCCAGACCATATGCTGCTTGTCGCTCAAAACGAAACACTTACCTCAAAACAGGCCAACCACAGACCTTACTTGGGGGTGAATCTGTAAAGTAAGTGGGAAAGCAGGCCCTGCTCACACCACACAAGAGACGTAAACCTTGTAAATTGACAAGATCAAACGAGCATCACCATAATATGGGTCTAAAAAATATAGCTCTAAAAAATATAGCTCTAAAAAAGATGGCTCTAAAAGTAATGACCGGGCAGCATCAGTCAGAGAGGGGGTAATGAAAGCGGTAATATTGGCGGGTGGTTTTGGTACCAGAATTAGTGAGGAATCTCATCTGAAACCCAAGCCCATGATAGATGTGGGGGGTAAGCCGATTTTATGGCACATCATGAAGCATTACTCCTTTTACGGGATTAATGAGTTCATTATTTGCCTGGGCTACCGCGGCTATTACATCAAGGAATACTTCGCCAACTATTTTCTGCATATGTCAGATGTGACTTTTGACATTCAGAAGAACGAGATCCAGGTGCATGACAACAAGTCTGAACCTTGGCGGGTCACGCTGATAGACACCGGCATGCATACCAATACTGGCGGACGTCTCAAACGCGTCAAGCAGTTTATTGGCGATGACGACTTCTGTTTTACCTACGGCGATGGTCTCAGTGACGTCAATATTCAGCAGCAGGTCGCCTTTCACCAGAAAAACGGCAAATTGGCCACCATGACAGCAGTGCAGCCACCGGGCCGCTTTGGGGCGATTGCGATTGATGAACACAACCTAGTGACCCGTTTTCAGGAAAAACCTGAGGGCGATGGTGGCTGGATCAATGGTGGCTTTTTTGTACTCTCACCAGCCGTGCTGGATTATATTGCCGGTGACGACACTTCTTGGGAGCGTGAACCGCTGGAAAAACTGTCTCAGGAAGGTCAGCTACAAGCCTGGTTTCATCAGGGGTTCTGGCAGCCCATGGATACCATGCGTGATAAAGCCTACTTAGAACAACTGTGTGCCGAAAACCGTGCCCCTTGGAAAGCTTGGGAACGCGAGGCATGACGCCGTCTTTCTGGCAGGGCAAGCGCGTCTTCATCACCGGGCATACCGGATTCAAGGGAGCATGGCTATCGCTCTGGTTGCAGGGGCTGGGTGCCAGAGTCAGTGGCTATGCCCTCCCCCCACCCACTACGCCTAGCCTGTTCGCCCTGACCGGGTTACAACAACTGATCTCTCATACCGAGGGAGATATCCGTGACCTGGATCTGCTGACAACCGCTATGCAGACTGCACAACCCGACATCGTGTTGCACTTGGCAGCGCAAAGCCTGGTACGCCCCTCCTATCACGCCCCGGTAGAGACGTATGCGACCAACGTCATGGGCACCGTGCATGTTTTGGAAGCCATACGCCATGTGCCGTCGGTACGCGCTGCCATCATGGTGACCAGCGATAAATGCTATCAAAACAAAGAGCAACTTCAAGGTTACCGCGAAGAAGACAGCATGGGCGGTGATGATCCCTACAGCAACAGCAAGGGCTGTGCCGAACTGGTTACCCATGCCTACCGCACCTCGTTCATGCACAGTGGCCAAGCGCCGGCGATTGCCTCAGCGCGTGCAGGCAATGTGATTGGCGGCGGTGACTGGGCGCAAGACAGACTGATTCCAGACATCATACAGTCGCTGATGCAGCACACACGGCTCACCTTACGTTACCCCAATGCCATCCGGCCTTGGCAACATGTGCTTGAGCCGCTGTCAGGCTATCTCTTGCTAGCAGAACACCTGTATCAGGTGGGGCATACTTATGCGCAAGGCTGGAATTTTGGCCCGGCCGATGCAGATGCTCGCAGTGTCGAGTGGGTGACACGTGCGCTGTTTCAGGCCTGGGGCGCCCCAGATGACTTTGCGGTGGAAAATGCACACCTGCATGAAGCCAGCCTGCTCACACTGGATTGCAACAAAGCCAGAACCCATCTGCACTGGCAGCCACAATGGGATGCACTGACCGCCATTGCACAGGTCAGCCAGTGGTACAAAGCCTACCTTTCTGGAGAAGACATGCTGGCCTTTACCCGTCAGCAAATCGTACAATACCAGCAAGGCCTGACCGGCCAGCGCGCGCCCTCTTTTTAACACCCCCCTGCCCGATAGGAAAAATGGTTTGACTACGCAACAAGACATCCGCCAGCAAATTGCAGCCCTAGTAGAACGCTACGCACAACTGCAATATGCAGAACGTCCTTTTGTCGGCGGGGAGTCGGTCATTCCGCCTTCAGGCAAGGTACTGGATGCGAGTGAACTCAAAATGATGGTGGAAGCCTCGCTGGATGGCTGGCTCACCACGGGTCGCTTCAACACGGCGTTCGAACAACGACTGGCCGAATATTTAGGCCTCCCTTTTGTGCTGACCACCAACTCCGGCTCGTCTGCCAACCTGTTGGCATTTTCGGCGCTAACCTCACCTAGCCTGGGGGAGCGCGCCATCCAACCGGGTGATGAAGTGATAGGCGTGGCGGCTGGGTTTCCCACCACCGTCAACCCAATTTTGCAATTTGGCGCGGTGCCTGTGTTTGTCGATATCGACGTAACCACGCATAACATTGATGTGACGCAGTTAGAGGCGGCCATCAGCCCTAAAACCAAGGCCATCATGCTGGCGCACTCCTTGGGCAACCCGTTCAACCTCAAAGCCGTGAAAGCCGTGTGCGAGAAATACCAGCTTTGGCTGGTAGAAGATAACTGCGATGCCTTAGGCTCGCGCTATGACGGACAGCTGACGGGCACGTTTGGCGATATCGGCACCCTGAGTTTTTACCCGGCACACCACATCACCATGGGTGAAGGCGGTGCGGTATTTACCCGCCACCCTGCGCTTAAAAAAATCATTGAAAGCTTTAGAGACTGGGGCCGCGACTGCTATTGCGCACCGGGCAAAGACAACACCTGCCAAAAACGTTTTTGCTGGAAGCTGGGCCAGTTGCCAGAGGGCTATGACCACAAATACACCTATTCGCACCTAGGCTACAACCTAAAGATTACCGATATGCAGGCGGCCTGCGGGCTGGCGCAAATGGACAAGCTAGAGGGCTTTATCCAAGCCAGAAAAGACAACTTTGCTTATTTAGCGGATCGTCTCTCTGCTTGTAGTGAGTTCTTTGAGCTGCCTCAGGCCACCCCAGGCAGTGACCCTTCTTGGTTCGGTTTTTTGCTGACACTGCGTCCAGAATCCGGCATTCGCCGCGTAGACCTCCTCAATTACCTGGATCAGCACAAAATCGGCACACGTTTGCTGTTTGCTGGCAATCTGACACGCCAACCGTACATGGCCGGTCGCCACTATCGCGTCAGCGGTGAGTTGCGCAATACTGACCTGGTCATGAACCAGAGTTTCTGGATAGGCGTTTA
>CAYTIV010000192.1:0-3740 GCA_964437895.1 uncultured Methylotenera sp. | reverse complement strand
ATTTTCAGCGCGGTCTGGAGGGTGAGCTGGAGCGCAGCATCCAATCTATCTCCGCTGTGCAGGCTGCCCGTATCCATCTGGCCATTCCTAAACCCAGCGTGTTTGTGCGCGAACAACAGTATCCTACTGCATCCGTATTGCTGAATCTGCACAACGGTCGCCGTCTCGATAACCAACAAGTGGCTGCCGTGGTACACCTGGTGGCTAGCAGCGTCCCTAACCTGTCTGCTGACCATGTGACTGTGGTCGATCAAAACGGCAATCTGCTGTCTGACAATGCTAACAAGGTCAAACAGAATGGCCTGGATCCTGAGCAGATGGCCTATGTAGAAAACATGCAGAACAGCATTGCGCGTCGTGTAGAGTCCATCATTACGCCTATCGTCGGTGCCAAAAACGTGCATGCCGAAACCAGTGCCGAGATTGATTTTTCGGTGAGCGAGCAGGCCAACGAATCGTACAAACCGAACACCAAGCCCGACGATATGGCGATTCGCAGTGCGCAAAGCCATGATACGCAAAGTACCGGTGCTAATAACGGTGCGGTGCCAGGTGCCTTGTCTAACCAGCCGCCGGCTGAATCGACTGCACCGATCAATGCGCCTGGGGCACAAGGAGCCGGTCAGGGGGCTGCGGCGACACCTCCTGCGCCACCTAGCAATACGCAAAAAGACACCACTACCAAGTACGAGCTGGATAAAACCGTCAGTTATGTCCAACAGCCTAAAGGCGGGATCAAGCGTCTGCATGTGGCGGTGGTGGTCAACCATGTGCCTGTGGTCGACAGTACTGGCAAGACCACCTACCGTGCACTGAATGCGGCCGAGAAACAACAAGTGAGTGACTTGGCCATGCAGGCGATGGGCTTTAACAAAGAGCGTGGTGATACGATCTCTGTGGTGAATACGCCATTCATCGCCGAGGCGCAGGAAAAACTGGTGGAGCCACCGCTGTGGAAAGACCCTGTGATGATCGAGTATGGCAAAGATGCGCTGCGTTTCATCGCTGGTCTGGTCGTGCTGATGATGATCTACAAAAAATTACTCAAACCTATGGCGTCCAAACTGGCGGGCGCTGACCAAAAAAAGCAGGCTGAAGCCGCCGCAGCTGCTGCTGCGCTGGCAGGCCCCAATGGTACAGCCGTGGCTGGCGCTGCTGGTGCTGATGGCGACGATGCCTTGGTCACATTGAGTGGTGACGCACCGGCCTTACCTAGTGGTTTGGATCAAACCTTACTGGCCGCAAAACAGGTCGCTAAAGAAAACCCCCGCATGGTAGCCAACGTGGTTTCCGGCTGGGCAACAGGTGAGAAATAAGGCATGAGTGACGAAGGACTGAACAGAAGCGCCATTTTGATGTTGGCGCTGGGCGAAGACGAGGCCGCAGAGGTGATGAAACACCTTTCGCCTAAAGAGGTGCAACGCCTGGGTATCGTCATGGCTTCGATGAAACCGGTACCCCGCGAAGAAGTTGAGCAGGTGCTGGAAAAATTCATGATTGATTTTGCCAGCAGCAGTGACTTTGGCCTCGATTCAGATGCCTATATCCGCTCGGTGCTGGTCAAGGCCTTTGGTGATGACAAGGCGTCCAATCTGCTCAACCGCATTCCGCAATCACAAGATGCGGCGGGGATCGAGAGCCTGAAGTGGATGGATGCCTTTAGTGTGGCTGACTTTATCAAGAACGAGCACCCACAAATCATCGCCACCATTTTGTCGCATCTGGAGCCAGATCAGGCGGCCGAGATTTTGGGCCATTTTACCGACCGTTTACGTCAAGACGTGATTCTGCGGATTGCCACCTTAGATAGCATCAAGCCTGCCGCCTTACGTGAGCTCAATGAAGGCATGCTGAAGATGCTGGCCGGTAACGATAACCTCAAGCGTCAGACCATAGGCGGCGTGAAAACAGCAGCCGAGATCATGAACTACATGAGCGGCGACAACGAAGCCAAGCTGATGGATGGCCTCAAAAGCTACGACGATAACATGGCGCAACAAATCATGGATCAGATGTTTGTCTTTGACAACATCATGGACATTGATGACAAGGGCATACAGACCTTGTTGCGCGAAGTGCAGTCCGATATGTTGATCGTGGCGCTCAAAGGTACCTCAGACGAGATGAAAGAAAAATTCTTCCGCAATATGTCCTCGCGTGCGGCGGACATGATGCGTGAAGACTTGGAAAGCCGCGGGCCGGTCAAACTGTCCGAAGTGGAAACGCAGCAGAAGCAGATCTTGCAGACCGTGCGCCGTCTGGCCGACGAAGGCCAGATCATGCTGGCCGGCAAAGGCGACAGCGAGCAGTATGTATAAAGCATTCGAGAAGGAACGTGTCACATGGTAGCGTCTGCAATCCCTAAAGAACAAATGAGTGCCTATCAACGTTGGGAGATGGCCAGCTTTGATGACGTGATGCCGAGCGAGCGCGCCAAGCGCGAGCAGGAGCAGGCGGAGGAAAATGCGCGTACCGTGAGTCAGATCCTCAAGCAGGTGCGACAGGAAGCCTATGAAGACGGCTTCAAGCACGGCTATGGCGATGGCATGCAGCATGCCATGCAACAGAGCGAAGTCGAGCGTGCGCAGTTGTTGGCGATGACCGCGCAGTTTCAAGAGGCGTTGTCCATGCAGGATATCAATGTGGCTGAATCTATCCTCAGCGTTGCGCTGGACTTGGCCAAAGCCATGATTAAAACCAAGCTGCAGGCAGATCCTGCTGCCGTGATTCCGGTCGTGCTGGATGCTATGAATTACCTGCCACAAGTCAAGCAGCCAGCCCGTCTGGTGGTGCATCCCGAAGATGCCAGAATCCTGCGCGACAACATTGGTGAACAGTTAAAAGAGCAGGGATGGCATCTGATTGAAGACAGCCAGGTTGAGCGGGGCGGGTGTCTGGTAGAAACCGCAGAGAACCAGATTGATGCGACTAACGAGATGCGTTGGAAACGTCTGGTGCAAGGCCTCTCACACTACGATGATTGGCATAAGCCGCTGGCGGTGGGCGAATAAATCTCTGTAGATTAAACGCCTGTTTTCCCCTCCTTTTTGAGTGACCTGCGCATGACCGAATCCGCCACGACACAAGACCCTATCGCCACCGTGAGCGAAGACACCCCCGCTGCCGTCAACCCTGAACCTGCTGATGCGGTAGCACCCGCTGCCAATCCGCCTAGCGATAACATCCACCAGCAACGCTGGCAAAGCTATCTTAAAGACTGTCGTGAACTGATTAACCTGGTCGAGCCACTGGAAGTGGCCGGGCGGATTGTGAAAGTGACGGGCTTAGTGATGGTGGCCACAGGCATCAAGATGCCGATTGGCGGTGCCTGCTACATTCCGCTGCAAGACGGTGGACGTGTAGAAGCAGAAGTGGTGGGCTTTGATGGTGAAAACTTGCTGCTGATGCCGCAAACCGCGGTCGATGGCGTAGTGCCCGGTGCCAAGGTCTTTAGTATGGAAGTGACCGAGACCTTGCCTAAACCGCAGTTCGGACGTCCACCGCGTCGCCGTGCCCAAGATAGAGCACGCCACTTCCCAGTGGGCGGCGCGTTGCTGGGCCGCGTGGTCGATGCGGCCGGGAACCCGCTCGATGGCTTGGGCCCAATCTCTACTGAAACGACGGCACCCTTAGGTGGTCGGGTCATCAACCCGCTGATGCGTGCCCCCATCGAGGATACCCTGGATGTCGGCGTGCGCGCCATCAATGCCATGCTCACCGTAGGCCGCGGCCAACGCTTG
>CAYTIV010000191.1:0-3747 GCA_964437895.1 uncultured Methylotenera sp. | reverse complement strand
CCCTGTGCCGCACCGTCTGCCTGTTGCGTGGCATAGACATTGAAGTATTGCTGCCAATAGGCCTGAATTGCGCCGGCATCATCCGCTTTGACGGCTTGCGCTGCGACACAGACAGCTTGCCACTCAGACTTGCCTTTGAGCCCCTGGCATCCTTGCAGCCAAGCCCGCCAACTGGTCAGCCAATCCTCTTTGGCCAAGCCGGGCAGCTCAGACCAACTGGCCGGCTTGAGCAACCCATACGGCAAAGGCGCTGGCTGAGCAGGCACCGTCGGAGGCACGGGTTTTTCTGGCACCGGGGGCACTGATGGCGGTGGCTTTACCGGTTGCGTCACCGGCGGAACGGTTTGACAACCCGCCAGCGCCAATAAAGCAATTAACAGAGAAAGACGCGCTAGATTGAATAAAGATTGGGCAGCAGACACAGGCTTCACGAATGAGACAACGTTAATTAAAAAATCCAGCAGATCAGTTGCCTAGCGGCGATGCACTAGCAGCCATACACTAGTGCAATCCGGCAGCCTGATGCAGCCAAAAAGTCGGGATATCCACCTCGAACCAGTGTCCATCCACGGCAACCATTTGGTAGGTGCCATACATTTCACCGCTAGGCGTACTAAACATCACGCTACTGGTATAACTGTATTCGGTATCCGGCGACAGCAAAGGTTGATCACCTACCACGCCCAGCCCCTTGACCTCGCGCACCAGCTGCATGGCATCGGTAATCACCCAATGCCGGCTGATGAGTTGCACAGGCACTTTGCCCGTATTGCGAATGGTGATGGTATAGGCATACACGTACTGACCCGCCTCCGGCGAAGACTGTGCCGGCAGATACTCGGTCACGACCGAGACGGTGCATGCGTAGCTGTCTGTCGCCGTCACGATTAGCCTATCATGCCTGTGGTTGGAGAACTTGGGCTAGCAGAGTACAGTTTTTTGGCCATGCGCCCAGCCAAGAAAGACTCGCGACCCGCTTCAACGGCTTTTTTCATGGCACTCGCCATCAACACGGGGTCGCGGGCAGCCGCAATTGCCGTATTCATCAACACACCGGCACAGCCCAATTCCATGGCGATGGCAGCATCAGACGCACAGCCGACACCCGCATCCACCAACACAGGAATGTTGGCGTTTTCAATGATAATTTGCAGATTCCATGGGTTCAAAATCCCCATGCCAGAGCCAATCAGAGAGGCCAGAGGCATCACGGCCACACAGCCAATATCCTCAAGCTGCTTAGCAATAATAGGGTCATCAGAGGTGTACACCATCACCTCAAAACCTTCTTTTACCAGCGTTTTTGCCGCGGCGATGGTTTCCATCACGTTTGGATACAGCGTATTGGGGTCACCCAGTACCTCCAGTTTCACCAAGCGGTGATCATCGAGCAGCTCGCGCGCCAAGCGCAGGGTACGCACCGCATCCTCCGCGCTGTAGCAGCCCGCCGTATTTGGTAGATAGGTAAACTCACTGGGCGGCAAATAGTCCAGCAACGACGGCTCACCGGCATTTTGGCCAATATTAGTACGGCGAATGGCCACCGTGATGATTTCTGCACCGCTGGCATCAATCGCAGCACGTGTCTGCGTAAAGTCCTTGTATTTTCCGGTGCCCACCAACAAGCGGGACTGATAACTCTTACCGGCGATTACCAAAGCATCACTCATATTCAAACTCTCTATTCACTCTTTTTTAAATGCAAGCCTGCAAACCGTCAGCCGCCACCGACTGCGCCAACGATTTCTAGGGTATCTCCACTTTGCAACTGCACGTCACCAAACTGGCTACGCGGGACAATGTCACCGTTACGTTCTATGGCAATTCGCTTGCCTGTCAGCTGCATATGTTCAACCAGCGCCTGCACACTCATCGCCTCGGCGGGCAGCGTCATCGCTTTCCCATTGACAAAAATCTGCATGCAACTCTTCAGTTTTGATTAATCAAGCCGATATTTTACGAAAAATCAGCGCATTTGGCTTTTAGTTTTTACGCGAAGTTTTTTTGTGGTTGATCTGCAAACATGTCATCCGCCCGAGACCGGTCAGCGTTAACCGATCTAGAACTATGGCACCATGTTTGCTTGTATGTTGTAGCCATACAAATTTGTCACATCAAATTGACAAGTTTGGTCATTACGACAGATAACGCATTGCTGGGCCAGGAACTTTTTGTTAACTTGGGCGCCACATGCACGACGAACACAATTCGTTGTTATGTGACCCAAATATTGAAATCCCAAAAGGAAGAGTGAAATGCAGATCGTACAGTCAGTCCAACCCGCCTCGTCACAACATTTGCTGATCGACGAGATTTACGCCCCCAGTTTGAATCCTTCAGCCGCGAGCCTAGCGCATGCCACGGCAGCCAATGTAGAACAACAGCATCTGAAAGCCATCAACGAGCTACATCGTTTTCTGGAATCCAGCTGCGATTGCGTCTGAGCGCGCCCTAAAACGCTAAGCGCCCTGAGCGCCAACTCCCCACCCAACAATGCGGCGTTATGATTCCATTGCCGCAAGTCGGCACCTGCCTGAACAGTGCTGTGGCACTGTTTTATTTTTTGTAGCGCCCGGTCACAGGCAATAAAAAAGATGGCGACCTGCGCCATCTTTTAATCGGTCAGGGCAGCCTACACCGCCCGTAACAGAAATTACTCAATCGACAACTGTGGGCGACCCGCCTCAGGCCAATCCAAGTGGAAGAACTGACCACGTGGCTGATCCTTACGCTCATAGGTATGCGCACCGAAGTAGTCACGCTGACCTTGCAACAGATTGGCTGGCAGATCTGCACTTCTGTAGCCATCATAGTAGGCTAGCGCAGCAGCAAAACCCTGTGCAGGAATACCATTGGTCACAGCCAGGGCAATCACTTTACGCCAGCCAGCCTGACCTTCGTTCATGGCGTTGGTAAAGTATGGATCCAGCATCAGGTTTTTCAGACGTGAGTTCAAAGCATACGCATCAGTGATTTTCTGCAGGAAACGGGCGCGAATAATACAACCGCCACGCCAGATTTGCGCGATCTCACCAAAGTTCAGTTTCCAGTTATAAGCCACTTGGGCTTTGTCTATCAATTGAAAGCCCTGTGCATAAGCGCAGATTTTTGAGCAATACAGCGCATTTCTGATGGCTTCAATAATGGAGGCCTTGTCTTTTTCCTGAACAATCGCAGGCCCTTTGAGAATCTTGCTCGCCTCAACACGCTCTTCTTTCAGGCTGGACAATGCACGTGCATACACGGCTGCGGCAATCGCGTTCGCCGGCGCGCCCAACTCAAGCGCATTCGCGGCAGTCCACTGCCCTGTGCCTTTCTGACCAGCAGTATCCAGAATCTGATCCACCAAGAAGCCTTTGCCCTCGGGGTCTTTCTGCTGCAGGATGTCGGCAGTGATTTCGATCAAGAAGCTAGACAGCTCGCCTTTGTTCCAGTCGGCAAACACCTTGCCAATCTCATCCGCAGGCATACCCAGCAGATTCTTCATCAACCAGTAGGCTTCACAGATCAACTGCATGTCGATGTACTCGATACCGTTGTGCACCATTTTCACATAATGGCCTGCACCATCCGGGCCAATGTACTCGGCACAAGAGAAGCCACCTTCAACCGGCTTACCAGGCGCCCCACCTTCAAGCGGAGTCCCTGTCACCGGATCCACTTTGGCGGCGATGTCACGCCAGATAGGCTCCAGGCTTGCCCAGGCCTTGCGTGTGCCGGATGGCATCAATGAAGGACCAAAACGGG
>CAYTIV010000190.1:0-3815 GCA_964437895.1 uncultured Methylotenera sp. | reverse complement strand
GCACAACGTTTTTCGGTACAGGTTACTGGAGATCCGATGACGGCCTATGATCGCTTCAGGCAACTGAGTCGCGCACCCTTTATGGCCTATCTGGCACTGGATGATGGTACAGGCACGCCCATCGCTATCCTCTCGATGTCACCGGAGCGGTTTCTGCAAGTGATCGACGGCCAGGTCGAGACACGTCCAATCAAAGGCACTCGCCCCAGGTATCAAGACCCGGAGCAGGATGCGCAAGCCGCGGCAGCGTTAGCGACCAGCCTGAAGGATCGTGCCGAAAACCTGATGATTGTCGATTTGCTGCGCAATGATATTGGCAAGGTCTGTGAGGTGGGCTCGGTCAAGGTCGACGCCTTATTTAAACTACAGCGATTTACCAATGTGCATCATCTCGTCAGTATTGTCCGTGGCCGGCTGGCCGGCGCCTTTCATGCCCTTGATTTATTGCGCGGATGCTTTCCAGGGGGCTCGATTACCGGGGCGCCTAAGCTGCGCGCGATGGAAATTATTGAAGAGCTGGAGCCACACCGACGCGGGATTTATTGTGGCAGTATTGGCTATATAGGCTTTGACGGGGCCATGGATACCAACATCGCCATCCGCACCAGTGTGATTTATCAGGGGCAGATGACCTTTTATGCTGGCGGCGGTGTCGTGGCAGATTCTGACTGTGACCGCGAATATCAGGAAACACTGGATAAAGCGTCACAATTTTTTAAACTGGTGGCAGGGTTCACACGCACACAATAAACACTGGGGCAGTGATATGTGGGTAATCAAGCTTGGCGGTAGCGTGACGCACCATGAAAGTCTGATGCAATGGCTCAGACTCGTGGTACGTGGTGGGGATGGAAAAGTCATCATTGTGCCTGGCGGCGGCGTTTATGCCGATGCCGTGCGTGATTTTCAGCAGATGCGTTCGACATTCGCTGCGGGCCGTATTGACGACCGGCAGGCGCATGCGCTGGCCGTGTATGCCATGGATCAGATGGCGCGCAGCCTGGTGGCCATGGAGCCTGAACTGGTACTGGTTCGCAACCCGCTTGAGATTGCAGAAAGTGGGTGGCAGCACCGTGGCTTGGTATGGTTGCCCAGTGAAATGGCTCTGAACCCGGCACTGGCGGGCGCACCAGTGTTGCCCGAGAGCTGGGAAGTCACCTCAGATAGCTTGGCAGCCTGGCTTGCCTGGCAGCTGGAGGCGGAACACCTGGTTTTGGTCAAGTCTGATGACCGCATCCTGTCGCCTGCTAATGATATTTCATTGGCCAACTTGCAGGCGATGGGCATCGTCGATCAAGGCCTGTCTGCACTGCTCAAACAAGCGCCTTTTCAGAGCTGTGTGGTGCATCAACAACAGAGTGGTTTATTCGAACAAGGGTTTGCAAGCGCTCGCCTTGAACATCAGGCTTTGCACTTGCGCTGAGTGCGGTTAGTCCTGCGCGCTGGTTTTTTCAAACCGGCCAAAATGCAGCATGATGGTAGGCAGAATCAGCAGGTTCAGAATGGTCGAAGACACAAGGCCGCCGACAATAATCGTCGCCATCGGGCCTTCAATCTCACGGCCGGGTTCGTCACTGCCTATTGCCAATGGTAATAAACCCAGCGCTGTGACGAGCGCGGTCATCAACACCGATGGCAAGCGCTCAGAAGCGCCACGTATACAGGTCTCAAAATTCCAGGCATGGCCCTCATGATCGACCAGATGTTGAAAGTGAGACACCATCATGATGGAGTTGCGCAGCGTAATGCCAAACAGCGTGACAAACCCAACTAGCGTGCCGACTGAAATCCAGCCACCGGTAAAGAATGTAGCGATCACGCCGCCAATCAATGCGAAGGGAAGGTTGGCGAACGTCAGCATCAGATTCCGCAGGCGACCAAAGGCGATATACAGCATCAGGAAAATGGCAACTCCGGCCACCAGCGAGTGAATAATCAAGTCCTGACGGGATTGTGCATTGGCCTCCACCTCGCCTGAAAACTCCAGATAGTTACCATTGCTCAATTGCAGTTTCTTATGCAGCGTTGCGCGAATCTCATCCAGCAACAGGGCCTGGTCTCGACCGGTCATATTGGCGGTGATAGTCTGTATGCGCTTGGCGCCGGAGTGCAAAATCTTCGAGCGCCCGCCTTCCTGCGCGACATAAGCGACATCAGATAACTTGAGCATTTGGCCTTCAGCGTTGAAAATCGGGATGTTGCGCATGTCAGCAATGTCATCCCGTGAGTCATCATTCAGTAGCACGCTGACGCCGATAGAGCGATTGCCCATGTAGACATGGTTGACGGGCACCCCTTCATAGCAGGCCTTGACGGTGTCTAGCACATCAGTCGGTTGTAAGCCCCAAAGCGCTAGTTTTTCTTGCTTGAGGCGGATCACAATCTCAGGCGTTTCTGGAGGCGATTGCACCATGACATCTCGGACGCCTTTGATACTGCCGAGAATATTGGCTACTTTTTGTGCATCACGGTCCAAGGCATCTAGATCCTGGCCAAAAATATTGATGACTAGCCCGGCTGCATAGCCAGAGATGGTCTCTTCGATACGCTCCGTTAAAAACGTATTGATGGCAAAGTTGGCGCCGACAAAACCTAACTCTACTTTTCCATCATCGTCATCATCTTGTGTTTCACCGGCCAGCTCTTCGCGAATGTTATGAAAAATTCGTTCTTGTTCCGCGCCAGATAAGGTACCCGTTTCAACCTCAAATTCGCTGTAATGCGTGCCAAAAGTGTCTGCTGCATTGGGCGCGCGTCCGACCCATTGCGCGACGCTTTTAACCCCCGGAATCTCAAGTAATACCTTAGTGACTTGAGCGCCAAGTTTGAGTGACTGAACCTCTGACGTGCCTGGCACGGTCGTCATGTGCAGTACATAGTGCCCCTCGTGCAAAGCAGGAATAAACTGGCTTCTGAACAGCGGCAATACCGCAAGTCCTAGTGCAATACTCACAAAGCTTGCGATCAATATCGCTTCATACCGGTGTTCAATCTTGTGAAGCAGCCTGACATAACGCTGTTTTAACCAACGCAACAAAGGAGACTCCTCACTTTTGAGCTGTGCATTAGATAACATTAGATAGCATAGCGCTGGGGTGAGGGTCAGTGCGACCAGGAGTGAGGCAAGAATGGCTGCGATATATGCGTAGCCCAGCGGGGCAAAGAGTTTGCCGGCAACGCCGGATAAGGTCAGCAACGGGAAAAATACCAATGCCACAATGATGGTCGCGTACACTACAGAGCTACGCACCTCCATGGAGGCATGAAAAACCACCTGAGAAGCAGGCAGTGGCTGCGCCAACTGCCGGTTTTCACGCAGTCGGCGGAAAATATTTTCAGTATCGATAATCGCATCATCAACCACTTCACCCAGTGCGATCGCGAGGCCGCCAAGCACCATAATATTCAGACCAACGCCGTACTGATAGAGTACGACAATGGCTGTGAGTAGTGAGAGTGGGATGGCTGTGGCCGAAATAACGGCCGTTCTGACATTGAATAAAAAGATAAAGAGCACCAGCGTCACGAGCACTGAGCCGATCATAATGTCTGAGCGCAGGCTATGTATTGCTGTTTCAATAAAGTTAGCCGGGCGGAACAGCCCTTCGTGCAATGTCACCTGCTGCGCACGCAGGCTGGGTTTGATATCTTCCAGCTTGCGTTCAAGTAATTGGGTGAGGGCATAGACATTGGCACCCAACTGACCTTGCACCGATAGAAAAACGGCAGGTTTACCATTGACTGCGGCAGAACTGATGGAAGGGGCTGCACCTTCGACCACTTCTGAAACATCATTGATACGAATGGTACGCCCC
>CAYTIV010000189.1:0-3832 GCA_964437895.1 uncultured Methylotenera sp. | reverse complement strand
CTATGGGTGTGCATACAGGTGACAGTATCACGGTGGCACCGGCACAAACCCTGAGTGACAAAGAGTATCAAATCATGCGTAATGCCTCACTGGCCGTATTGCGTGAGATTGGTGTGGATACCGGCGGTTCTAACGTGCAGTTTTCCATCAACCCGGTGGATGGCCGCATGATCGTGATTGAAATGAACCCACGTGTATCGCGCTCTTCTGCACTGGCCTCTAAAGCGACCGGTTTCCCGATTGCTAAAGTGGCTGCCAAGCTGGCAGTGGGCTTTACTCTCGATGAATTGCGTAACGAGATTACGGGTGGTCAAACCCCGGCTTCCTTCGAGCCATCGATTGACTACGTGGTTACCAAGGTGCCCCGTTTTGCCTTTGAAAAATTCCCGCAGGCTGATAGCCGCCTGACCACGCAGATGAAATCTGTCGGTGAAGTGATGGCCATGGGCCGTAGCTTCCAGGAGTCTTTCCAGAAAGCCATGCGCGGTCTGGAAGTGGGTGTTGATGGTTTGGATAGCCTGACGAATGACAAAGATCGCATCGTCAAAGAAATGGGTGAGCCTGGGCCAGAGCGTATCTGGTACGTAGGCGATGCCTTCCGTTTGGGCATGAGCGTGAGCGAGGTGTTTGATATCACCAAGATCGATCGCTGGTTCCTGATTCAGCTTGAAGAGATTATCAAGCTGGAGCAGTCCTTGAGCACTAAATCGCTGGCCGATTTGACGAAGGACACACTGTTTAGCCTCAAGCGCAAAGGCTTCTCTGACCGTCGTCTGGCCAAGTTGCTGAACACAGATCAGCATGCGGTCCGTGCTTTCCGTCAAGCATTGAACGTTCGTCCTGTGTACAAGCGCGTCGATACCTGTGCCGCTGAGTTCGCCACCAACACGGCTTATATGTACTCTACTTATGAAGAAGAGTGCGAGTCACAACCCACCAGCAACAAGAAAATCATGGTGCTGGGCGGCGGTCCAAACCGCATTGGTCAGGGCATCGAGTTTGACTATTGCTGTGTACACGCGGCGTTTGCCATGCGTGAAGATGGTTACGAAACCATTATGGTGAACTGTAACCCAGAAACAGTTTCAACCGATTACGATACTTCCGACCGACTGTACTTCGAACCGGTGACGCTCGAAGACGTGCTGGAAATCGTTAACATCGAAAAACCAGTGGGCGTGATCGTACAATACGGTGGCCAAACCCCATTGAAATTAGCGCGTGACCTGGAAAAAGCTGGTGTGCCTATCATTGGCACGACGCCTGATGCGATTGACCGTGCAGAAGACCGCGAGCGTTTCCAGCAAATGCTGCATACACTCAACCTGAAGCAGCCGCCTAACCGTACGGCGCGTGCGCCCGAAGAGGCGATTCGTCTGGCAACCGAGATTGGCTATCCACTGGTAGTGCGTCCTAGCTATGTGCTGGGCGGGCGTGCCATGGAAATCGTACACGAGCAAAGCCAGCTTGAGCGTTACATGCGCGAAGCGGTTAAAGTTTCTAATGAATCCCCAGTATTACTGGATCGCTTCCTCAATGACGCGATTGAAGTCGATGTGGATGCATTGAGCGACGGCGAAGATGTGTTGATTGGCGGCATTATGCAACACGTGGAACAAGCTGGTGTGCACTCTGGCGACTCTGCCTGTTCCTTGCCGCCATACAGCCTGAGCGACAGCCTGCAAGACGAACTGCGGAAGCAAACCGTGCAAATGGCCAAGGCGCTGGGTGTTAAAGGTCTGATGAACGTTCAGTTTGCGGTACAGAATACCGAACAGGGCGAAGTGGTCTATGTGCTGGAAGTTAACCCGCGTGCATCCCGTACCGTGCCTTTCGTATCCAAGGCTTGTGGCTTGCAACTAGCTAAAATTGCCGCCCGCTGCATGGCCGGTCAAAGCCTCAAATCACAAGGTGTGACTAAAGAAGTCGTGCCGCCATACTACTCAGTGAAAGAGGCCGTGTTCCCCTTCATCAAGTTCCCTGGTGTGGATACCATCCTTGGGCCTGAGATGAAGTCTACCGGTGAAGTGATGGGCGTAGGCACCACCTTTGCTGAAGCGTTTGTGAAGTCTCAGCTGGGCGCATCCGTCAAGATGCCAACGGGTGGCAAGGCCTTTATCAGCGTGCGTAACGAAGACCATGCCAAAGTCATCGATATCGCCAAAGATTTAGTCAGTCTCGGCTTTACGCTGGTTGCAACCAAAGGCACGGCACGTGCATTGGCTGAGCAAGGCTTGGATGTGTCCCCAGTGAATAAGGTGGCAGAAGGCCGTCCGCACATTGTTGACATGATCAAGAACGATGAGATCAGTTTGATTGTCAATGTCACTGAGGACAAAAAAGCCATTACCGACTCTTACGAGATCCGTCGTAGCGCCTTGCAAAACAAGGTCACCTATTACACGACACTGGCTGGCGCGCGCGCCGCATGCATCGGTATGGCACAGAGCAAGGACATGAATGTGTACTCGGTGCAAGACTTGCACAAACGCCTTGCTTAACTTACACTAGGCTTAGTTGATATTAAATAAGCCACGCTCATTCGGGTGTGGTTTATTTTTTTTATACTCATTTTTTGAAGGTATTTGACATGGCAGTACATCAAATTCCAGTCACCGTAAAAGGGGCTGAATTGCTCAAAGAAGAACTACAACGTTTGCGCGCGGTGGATAGACCTAACATCATTCAGGCGATTGCTGAAGCACGTGCGCAGGGCGATTTGTCTGAAAATGCTGAATACGAGTCTGCCAAAGAGCGTCAAAGCTTTATTGAGGGCCGTATTTCTGAGCTGGAAGCCAAGTTATCCAATCTGCAAGTGATTGACCCGACCATGCTAAATGCAGAAGGTCGCGTGGTGTTTGGTGCCACGGTGCGTTTTGAAGACCTGGATTCCGGTGATGCCAAAACTTACCAGATCGTCGGTGAGGACGAGGCAGACATTAAAAACGGCAAAATCTCTGTCAGCTCTCCTATCGCGCGTGGCTTGATCGGCAAGTCTGAAGGCGAAGTGGTCGAAGTGCAGTCACCAGGCGGCGTCAAAGAATACGAAATCATCGAAGTGCTTTATATCTAAACGCGCGCGACATGGCAAAACAATCTGGAATCGGTGGCTGGTTATCTCCCTTGTGTCTGACCCTGTGGGTGGGTGCGCTGTGGATGACGGCTATCACGGCCAGTGTATTGTTTCAAACCATTGCAGACCGTCAGCTAGCGGGTCTGGTCGCGGGTAAGCTGTTTACCATTGTCAGTATGATTGGCTTGGTGAGCGGCCTGTGGCTGCTGGTACAGCATCTGGCGCGTGATGGTTTTTCGGCCTTTAAACAGGGGCTATTCTGGGTGGTGTTGCTGATGTGGGTGTTGGTCATTATCGGCGAGTTTGGCATCCAGCCATTGTTGGCGCAGCTTAAAGCCAGTGCCTTGCCTAACGATGTGATGCAAAGCGTGTTTGCCAATCGTTTTAAAACTTGGCACGGTATTGCCAGCGTCGCTTATTTATTCGAGTGTTTGCTGGGTGTGTGGCTGGTGATCAAATCTCAGTAAGCACCCAATAAAAAACGCGCTGCAATGAGCGCGTTTTTTATTGGATGGCAGCGCGTGATTACAGTTTTGGAATCACGATTTTTGCCGAGGCTTTAACCGTTTCGCTGGCGCGATAGAACACCAGTTGTTTGCCAATATGATGGACAGCCACTGCGTTGGCTTTTTCAGCGATTTCGTTCAGCAATGATTTGCGTAACTCGCGGTCATCACCAGCCACCTGGACTTTGATCAGCTCATGGGCGTTCAGGCTGACATCGATTTCCTTGAGTACGGCCTCTGTCAGGCCATTGTT
>CAYTIV010000188.1:0-3832 GCA_964437895.1 uncultured Methylotenera sp. | reverse complement strand
ATATTTAGGTGCTAAATCGCCCGCCAAACAACGCAAGAACGTCGTTTTACCAATACCGTTCTCACCAATGATGGCCACTTTTTCGCCGGCTTCAAACATCATTTCCACATTGTTGAATAATGGTTTGTCAAAACCATGGCTGAGTTTTTTGATCTCTAATGCATTGCGGTGCAGTTTTTCACGCTCATCAAACTCAAAGCGGATAAACGGATATTGGCGGCTGGATGGCTTGAATTCCTCCACCTTGATCTTATCAATCTGTTTGGCGCGGCTGGTGGCCTGCTTGGCTTTAGAGGCGTTGGCCGAGAAGCGACGCACAAAATCCTGCAAGTCTGCAATCTGCTGCTTGGCTTTGGCATTGTCTTTGGCCTGCTGGTTACGCGCAGCAATACTGGCTTCCATGTAATCATCATAGTTGCCAGGGTAGGAGGTGATCTTGCCGTAATCCATGTCACAGGTATGCGTACACACTTGGTTCAAAAAGTGTCGGTCATGCGAAATAATGACCATGGTGCAGTCACGATTATTCACCACGTCTTCCAGCCAGCGGATCGTGTTGATATCAAGGTTGTTGGTGGGTTCATCAAGTAATAATACGTCTGGGTTGGCAAACAGGGCTTGCACCAGCAATACCCGCAGCTTCCACCCCGGTGCTACCGCGCTCATGGGGCCGTTATGTTGCTCAATGGGAATACCTACGCCTAACAGCAACTCGCCAGCACGGGCTTCGGCCGTGTAGCCATCATATTCGGCAAATACGCCTTCAAGTTCGGCTGCACGCATGTAGTCGTCCTCGGTTGCCTCCAGGTTGGCATAGATGGCATCGCGCTCCTGCATGGCTTTCCACATTTGTTCGTGGCCCATCATGACCACATCCAGCACGCGCTGGTCTTCGTAGGCAAACTGATCCTGTCTCAAAAATGCCATGCGTTCGTTGGGGTCCAGGCTGACATTGCCGCTGGTCGGTTCCAGCACACCGGCCAGAATCTTCATGAATGTGGATTTACCACAACCATTCGCGCCAATCAGGCCATAACGGTTACCATCGCCAAATTTGACAGAGACATTTTCAAACAGTGGCTTGGAGCCAAACTGCATGGTGATATTGTTTGCAATTAACATGAAAAACCTTATAAAGTTTAGCCGCAGATAAATGCGGATGAACGCAGATAAAAAACTAAGTTTGCCGATAAAACGGCCTGCATATGCTTAAAACGTGTTGTAAATGACCACCTCTTGCAGTGGCAATTGCCCGCCGCGTGGCTTGGCCGTCTCCAGTGCTTTGCCGACCACGACAAACATGACGGGTACATGGTCTGCGGGCAGCTTGATCAGTTTGGCCACGGCATCAAAATCAAAACCGTCCATCGGGCAAGTGTCATAGCCCATTTCCTTGGCCGCCAGCATCAGCGTCATGGCAGCCATGCCGCCAGAGCGCATGCCTTCGTCACGCTGCGCTTGCGCATGATCGGTGTAATAGCCATGAATGGCGTTGACCAGATAATCACTGACAGCTTGTGGCGCATTGGCCCAATAACGGGCAGGGTCTTTTTCCCAGGCCTTCAGATCCGCGGTCAGGATGATCAGCAGCGATGCATCGGTCACTTGGGCCTGATTCCAGCTCACTTCACGAATCTGCTGGCGCAAGGCTGGATCGGTGACCACGACAAAACGCCAGTGCTGGATGTTAAAGGCGGTTGGCGACAGCATGGCCAGCGACAACAGCTGCTCGATCTCGGCCTCTGTCATACGGTGGCTAGGGTCGTAAGCTTTAATTGAACGGCGTTCCTGTATGGCTTGGGTTACTTGCATGGTGAGGTCATCAGTATTCTATGGTTAATATCTCAAGCGACAGCGGGCCAGCAGGGCGTTGCCAAACGGTGTTGTCGCCTGCTTTACGTCCTAGCAGGGCTTTGGCCAGCGGCGAGACATAGCTGACTTTTTGGGCAGCAATGTCAGCTTCATCTTCGCCCACGATCTGAAAACCATGCTGTTCGCCTGTTTCATCTTCAACCGTCACTTTGGCGCCAAACAGCACGGTATGCTGCGGCTGGTGTGACGGATCCACTGGCTGGGCGGATTCCAGTCTGGCCAAAAAATAGCGCAGGTCGCGATCGATTTCGGCCAGTTTCTGTTGCGCGCTAGGGTCATCCTTGCGTCCGCTGTATTGGCCGCGTGCCTGCTCCAATGCTTTAACTGCGTGCTGTAGCTGTTGCAAACCCTCTGGGGTCACATAATTGGCATGCGGACTCAGTGGCCGCTCTGGCAAATCGGTGCCGGCCAGTTCCAGATCATCTTCTTTAACGAATCCGCGACTCATGTGGGCTGAGGCAGATTAAAAGTAGGTCAGACCCAGTGCGGCTCTGACTTCGCTCATGGTCTGCGCCGCGACTTCGCGTGCCTGCTCGGTACCTTCGCGCAGCAGTTGCAGAATGTAGCCTTTATCGGCAGCCAGCTCGGCACGTCGGGTGCGTATGGGCTCTAGCATTTCTTGCAATACGGCTTCCAGACGTTTTTTGACGATGCTGTCCGCCAAACCGCCACGGGTGTAGTGGGCTTTAAGCTCGGCAACCGCGGCCTTGTCAGTGTCAAAGGCATCCAGATA
Organism: uncultured Methylotenera sp.; assembly: GCA_964437895.1. Lineage (GTDB taxonomy): Bacteria > Pseudomonadota > Gammaproteobacteria > Burkholderiales > Methylophilaceae > Methylophilus. Next base: position 1,227 of record CAYTIV010000188.1, on the reverse strand, counting down.
GGTAAAGGCAATATTGCCTTCTACGTGGCCAGGGTCTTCAATCTTAAGATGCAAAGGATCGGTATAGACGCGCTTAACGGCCTTGGTGACCTCATCTGCGGTGGCGCCTAGGTTAATCACGTTGCCCAGTGACTTGCTCATTTTGGCCTTGCCGTCGATGCCGGGCAGACGACCCAGTTCGGGCACCAGTGCTTTGGTTTCCAGCAAGATTTCCTGTTTGGTATGGATATTCTTATAGGTGCGGTTAAAGCGACGCACAATCTCGTTGGTCTGTTCGATCATGGGAATCTGATCTTCACCGACCGGTACCAGTGTGGCCTTAAAGGCCGTGATGTCTGCCGCTTGGCTCACCGGATAGGTCAGAAAGCCTGCTGGGATATCACGCTCGAAATCACGCAGACGGATTTCTTCTTTGACGGTAGGGTTGCGCTCCAGGCGCGCAACCGTGACCAGGTTCAGGTAGTAAAAGGCCAACTCGGTCAGCTCAGGCACCTGAGACTGAATGAAAATGGTCGACAGTTTAGGGTCTATGCCTACTGCCAGATAATCCAGCGCCACTTCGACGACGTTACGATGCACCTTGTCGATATCATCCATATTGTCAGTGAGCGCCTGTGCATCGGCCAACATGACATATTGTTTGTATTCATGCTGATATTTGACACGGTTGCGCAGGCTGCCGACAAAATGTCCCAAATGTAACGGGCCGGTAGGGCGATCGCCAGTAAGGATAATGGATTGAGTGCTCATCGTATTTGCTCTGTGTGTGTGGAGTTCAGGGGCTGTCTGGGTTATTCCCACTCGATGGTGGCGGGCGGTTTGCCGGAGATGTCATAGACGACACGGTTAATGCCTCTCACCTCATTAATAATGCGGTTGGACACTTTGCCGAGCAAGCTGTAAGGCAACTCTGCCCAGTGTGCCGTCATGAAGTCACTGGTGACTACTGCGCGCAGTGCCACGACATAGTCATAGGTGCGGCCATCGCCCATCACGCCGACAGACTTGACGGGTAAAAAGACGGTGAAAGCCTGGCTGGTCAGGTCATACCAGGTTTTACCACTGGCCGCGTCTACGGTATTACGCAGTTCTTCGATGAAGATGGCATCTGCACGCTGCAGCAACAATGCGTAGTCGCGTTTGACTTCACCCAGAATGCGTACGCCCAGACCAGGGCCTGGGAACGGGTGACGGTACACCATGTCGCGAGGTAGCCCCAAGGCCACA
>CAYTIV010000187.1:0-3904 GCA_964437895.1 uncultured Methylotenera sp. | reverse complement strand
CTTGTCCGGCACTACCAAAGGCCTCAAAGCGTTCTTTACACAAATGCTGTGCCGCGGTGGTCGCCTCTTTGAAATATTTGCGGGGATCAAAGTCCTCGGGATGTTGCGCCAGGTGGGCACGAATCGCCGCCGTCATGGCCAGACGAATATCGGTATCAATATTGATTTTGCGCACGCCACTTTTGATGCCCTCCACAATTTGTGACACCGGTACGCCGTAAGTCTCTTTGATGTTGCCGCCATACTGCCTGATCTGCTCAAGCAAAGACTGCGGCACGCTAGAAGAACCATGCATCACCAGATGGGTGTTAGGGATTTTGGCATGTATTTCACGAATACGTTCAATCGACAGCGTATCGTCTGAAGGCGGGCGTGTAAATTTGTAGGCGCCGTGGCTGGTGCCTATGGCAATTGCCAGGGCATCAACTTTGGTCGCTTCTACAAAGGCCGCAGCTTCATCAGGGTCAGTCAGCAGTTGTGATTCGTCCAGCACGCCTTCCGCCCCTACGCCATCCTCTTCACCTGCCATGCCAGTCTCCAGTGAGCCGAGCACACCTAACTCGCCCTCTACCGACACACCTACCGCATGGGCAAACTCAACGACACGGCGCGTCACTTCTACGTTGTATTCATAACTGGCCGGTGTTTTGCCATCTTCACGCAGCGAGCCATCCATCATGACGCTGGAAAAGCCGCTGCGGATCGCCATCTGGCACACTTTGGGCGAGGCACCATGATCTTGGTGCATGCAAATCGGGATATGCGGATATTGCTCGATGGCCGCCTCGACCATCTTGCGCAAGAACGACTCGCCGGCGTAGCCACGGGCGCCTGCCGAAGCCTGCAAAATCACTGGGCTATCCACCTCTTCGGCGGCTTTCATGATGGAGAGAATCTGCTCCATATTGTTGATATTGAACGCAGGCAGGCCATAACTGTGCTCGGCTGCATGGTCGAGTAATTGTCTGAGCGAAATCAATGCCATGTCATACTCCTTTATTGTGAGGCTTGCTGATGGTAATCACGCAAGCGCTGTATTTCGTGTCTGGCGCCCAGCAACACTGGCACGCGCTGATGGCAGGCCTCGGGCGTAATGCTCAAAATATCTTGCCAACCATCGATACTGTCACCCCCGGCCTGCGTCACCAGTAGACTCATGGGGTTGGCTTCGTATAGCAAACGTAACCGTCCCGCCTTGACCGGCTGCTTGTGATCACGGGGATAAAGAAACACGCCGCCGCGGGTCAGAATGCGATGCACGTCCATCACCATGCTGGCACACCAGCGCATATTGAAGTCTCGCCCGCGCGGACCGGTGCTGCCTTGCAGGCACTCATCCACATAGCGCTGCATGGCGGGCTGCCAGTAACGCTGGTTGCTGGCATTGATGGCAAATTCAGAAGTCTCTTCGGCAATCTGCACGGCGGACTGCGTGAGCGTAAAGCGCTGGCTGTCGCCGTCTAGCGTAAACACATGGGTGCCCTGGCCCAAGGTCAGCACCAGCAAGGTGGCAGGGCCGTACATCAGATATGCTGCGGCGCGCTGATCCTTGCCCGGTTGTAAAAAAGCATGCTCACCCAAGGTGGCCAGACCTGTATTGGGCAAAATCGAAAAGATACTGCCGACCACGCCATTGATCGCCAAGTTAGAGGAGCCATCCAACGGGTCCATGCTGACCAAAAACGGTGCATCCAGGGTCTCAAATAAGACCGGATCCTCTTCCTCTTCTGACAGCACGCCAGCCACCACCGTCGATGCCCGCAGTTGCGCGATGGCCAGTGCATGGCTACGAATATCGAGCTGCATCTGCGTCTCGCCCTGCACATTGGTGGAGTCCATTTTTTCGGTCACGCCTGCCAGCGCGCCTTGACGCACCAATGCCGCGATCTCAATGCCAGCCTCGGCAATATGCCAGATCAGCACATTGAGGGCATGATTGAGTGAAACCTTTTTTAAGAACACATCCAGTTGCATGGCAATCACCTTTGATGGATTAAGCAGCCTAGTACCAGCCTCTACTCTAGCAGGGCTAGATGACGGTTTAAGTCATGAGTACAGACTGAAACACCGTGCATTTAGCGCGCATCTGTGACTCAAGCTTATGCAAACACTGTGCCGGGTTTATTGGGTAGACGTTGCACCGGCCACATTGTTCAAGCCGGTATGTGCGTACAAGTGGACAAACTGATGCCCAGCGTGTGCACACTGGCTGCTATTGGCGAGACAAAAGCTGCCCCAGCGCATACTGCGCCGCAATCATGCCGGCCGTGGCCGTCACACACACACTGGAGCCGTAACCGGCACAATTGAGGCCAGTGAGTCCGGCCTGCGCCGTTTCACAAGCCTCTTGCGGACGCTCTACCGGCTCATCGGAATACACGGCCATGACACCAAATTTGGCAGACTTTTTGTGATCAGACGCTTTGGGGTAACCATGGTCACGTCGCAATTGATTACGCACTTTGGCTAACATGCGATCCCCCTGCACGTGGGCGAGATCGGCCAAGCGCAAACGGGTGGCATCCAGTTTGCCACCGGCACTGCCCACCATGACCAGTGGAATCCCGTGCTGACGGCAATAGGCCGCCAATGCAATCTTGGCTTTGGTGTCATCCATGCAATCCACCACCATATCCGGCGGGGTGGCCAGCATCTGGGTCAGATTGTCCGGGGTGACAAAATCTTCGATTTCTCGCACCCGGCAGGCCGGATTGATTGCGGCGATACGTGCCTGCATCGCGCTCACTTTGGCCAGCCCCAAGGTATCGTCCAGCGCATGAATCTGGCGGTTCACATTAGACTCGGCCACATTGTCCAGATCTATCAGGGTCAATTGCCCCACGGCATTACGGGCCAACGCTTCTACGGCCCACGAGCCTACCCCGCCAATACCGATGACCAGCACATGCGCCTGCTGTAGCGCCGCAAGTCCTTGGGCGCCATAGAGTCTTCTTACGCCAGAAAATCGGCGTTCCAAATCAGCGGTCTGTGTGGTGTGCATGCGGGGCAATAACGGGGCAATAGTGGTGATCAAGCCATGATTTATGGCGCGCTGGCAGGGCTGGTCTCCAGCACCACATAGGCGAGCGCCAGATTTTTCTCGTCGCTGATACTGATATGCGACTGATGAATATGATGTTGTTTCAAAAAGCTTTGCAGGGTAGAGGCTAACTGTAACAAGGGGCGGCCTAAAGCATCATGCGTGACCGCAATGTTTTGAAAACTGACTTCGCCGCGAATGCCCGTGCCTATGGCCTTGGCAAAGGCTTCTTTAGCGGCAAAGCGCTTGGCCAGAAAGCGGGCCTTGAGTTTACTCGCCACGTATTCATCCCACTCTGACGTGGCCAGAATACGCCGGGCAAAACTGTCGCCAAACTGCGCGAGAGAAGCCTCGATGCGTTCGACTTCGACAATATCCGTTCCGATTCCGTAGATCATGCGCGCTCCTCTACAGTCACTGGCCAGCCCCTCATCGGGCTGAAAACTCCTTCATCAATGCCTTCATCTCACGCACCGCGCTATCCCAGCCCACAAACAGCGCATGGGCAACGATGGCATGACCAATGTTCAACTCCTCAAAGCCGGGCAGCCGCGCGATATGGTGCACATTGTGATAGTGCAGGCCATGGCCGGCATTGACCACCAGTCCGGCAGCACGAGCGTGCTGCAGTGCAGCCTCGATTTTGGCCAGCTCGGCCCGCTGTTCTTTCTCTGACTCAGCATCGGCAAAAGTGCCAGTGTGTATCTCAATCACCGGCGCCCCCATTTTGGCGGCCGCATCAATCTGCGCCAGATCCGGCGCGATAAACAGAGAAACGCGTATGCCTTGATCAGACAGTTTTTTGACGCCGTGCTCGACCTTGGCATAATGCGTGAGCACGTCCAGCCCGCCTTCCGTCGTGCG
>CAYTIV010000186.1:0-3936 GCA_964437895.1 uncultured Methylotenera sp. | reverse complement strand
TATAACCATAATTTTGATTTATGAAAACTCTAGATTTCGATTTTTATCTACCGCAGCACCTAATTGCGCAACATCCACTCCCCAATCGCGCCGAAAGCCGGTTGCTTGAAGTCAACGCTGAAGCACATACGCTCAAAGACAACTTCTTTCGCCATATCCTCGATCAATTTGAAGCAGGGGATGTTTTGGTGCTTAATGACACCAAAGTGATCAAGGCTCGATTATTTGGACAGAAAGCCACTGGCGGGCAGATTGAGGTGATGATAGACCGTGTATTGTCGCCACATGAGGCTTATGCACAGATCAAATCCTCACGCTCCCCCAAGGCGGGGAGTTTGCTGCACTTGTCGGGCGGCATACAAGCCGAGGTGCTGGGTCGTGTGCAGGACATGTTCCACCTGCGCCTTTTGGGTGAGCCATCCTGGTATGCGTTTTTGGAGCAGTACGGACAACTGCCGCTGCCTCCTTATATCGAGCACCAGGCCGATGCGGCCGATGACACGCGCTACCAGACCGTGTTTGCCAAACATGAGGGCGCGGTTGCTGCGCCTACCGCCGGATTGCACTTTGACGAGGCAATGCTGGCAGCGCTGAGTGACAAGGGCGTGCATGTACGCTACGTGACCCTGCATGTGGGCGCGGGCACTTTCCAGCCGGTCAAGGTCGATAACATCGCTGAGCACCACATGCACAGCGAGACTTACCATCTACCGGAAGACACCATCGCGACCATTCTCTCCGCTAGGGCGGCAGGTAAACGGGTCACGGCTGTGGGCACGACCTCGTTGCGCACCCTAGAAAGTGCAGCGCATGCTAATAAGCTGTTTGCACACCATGGTGACACCAACATTTTCATTACCCCGGGCTTTGAATTTAAACTGGTAGACCGACTGATCACAAACTTTCACCTACCTAAAAGCACACTGATGATGCTGGTTTCGGCGTTTGGCGGTTACACACTGATGCGCGAGGCTTATGCGCACGCCATCGCGCAGTCTTACCGTTTTTTCAGTTACGGTGATGCCATGCTGATTACACGCGCCCACAACGATAAACTTGCGCGTTAAAATACGGTCTACCTCACACTTAATCAAAACAGGATCACGGAAATATGCAGTGCATGACAAATACTTTCATCGGTGGATTAATGCTGCTAGGCACGGTGATTACCGTGCACGCTGAAATTTTGCCCGAGGCCGAAGTGGGGGTTAAAATCCCGCTGGTCAAAAAACCCACCACCCGTCCGATGACTGTGGCGTATTTGCCCAGCACGCAGCATTATTACATTGCGGATGGCGGTCTAGCACCCATGGGAAGTGAGTTTGAAGCCCCCATCTCAAAGTCTGAAGTGCATGCATTTAATAGCGCAGGACAATATGTCAACTCTGCCAAGCCTGGCTTTGATAATCGCTCCCTGTATTACAACGCCAATACAGGCAAACTGGAAACCATCACCTACAACATTTCCAGCGCCGTCGGCTTTTTGCCTAACACCGGCATTTACAGCCTAGGGGTAGGTGAAAAAGGGGAGCTCACCGGCACCTCCGACGAGATTACGCAGTTTAATCCTGCGTTTGGAGATGCAGGCACCATGCCGAGCTATGACCCGACGAGTAACCATTACTATGCCAAGCAAGATAGAGGCAATCTAGTGTTTGTGGTGGACACCAAACAACGTGAAAAACTACAGGAGATCAAACTGGACTTTGCCAAGGCACAAGTCGCTCACGATGATGTTAGCGACCATTACATTGCCTTTACTGGGGTTCCAGGCAACGAGCTGGCATTGCTGGATGTGGATCACAAAGCAGTATTGATTTTTGATCTGAATGGGCAGTTTGTTGGCAAGTCTGCACTGCCGGCAACCCTCAAGCTGCGCTCACAAAACCACTTCAACGGCCTCGGCTATAGCAATGGCATGATGTTTATCTATCACGAACCAGAAGGTGAGTTTGGGACGTATTATGGGTTCAAAGTGGTGAAGTAAGCTTCTCGCTGTGATGAAAAACCGCACTTGAGCGCGGTTTTTTTATTTTAGCGATGACTGCTGACCAGCGTCATCCCAGGCACATCCGTCTGCTCGGCATAGTGCCAGTGATGATGCCAGGCACCCACCACCAGATTAGGATACTCCGGCTTGCCCAGACTGCCGTTATAACGACCCAACGCCCGGTAATAGTCACCGCGTTCGATATCTAGATAGTGACGCAAAATGGTACATCCATAGCGCAGATTCAAACGCATATCGAACAGATTATGCTCAGCCGCGCCTATGGACTTGACCCAAAACGGCATCACCTGCATATAGCCGCGCGCGCCCACACTGGAAACGGCATACTTCTTAAAACCGCTCTCCACTTGGATCAGCCCTAACACCAACTGCGGATCCAGACCGGCCCGCGTGGCCTCGTAATGCACAGACTTTAGAAAGTCTTCACGATAATGCGCATCAGGGATGCGCTTCGCGAGGCGCGCGGACATTTCTTGCAGCCAGGTCTGCGCGGCCTGCTCGGAGTCGAATACGAGGCGAGGCGCCGCCAAGTCACTGACAGACTTTTGCATCAAGGCTTTAACGCTGTTGGCCAGCGGCTCTTCTTGCTGATTACCCGCCATCGCAGGCAATGCGCAGACACTCAGCCTGGCGATCAGCAATACAAGCAATAAAAAGAAGTGTTTATTCATCCCGTCCATTGTAGTCGACACGTTGGCGCCACAGGCGCCAAACAGAGGGATGAAATCCCTCTAGTTACTGACCAAGTTTGTCACGCAAAAAGGCCACACAATCAGCGACTTGCAAGTTTTGTGCCTCAGCATCGGTACGCCCTTTGTATTCGACCTTACCCTCAGTCAGACCACGGTCACCAATCACGACACGATGTGGAATCCCCATGAGGTCGCTTTCTGCGAACATGACACCAGGGCGCTCGCCTCTATCATCCAGCAACACATCAACGCCCGCCTGTTGCAGTTGTACGTACAAATCAAATGCTGCCTGTTTGACCGCCTCGCTCTTGTCGAGACCAATCGGACAAATCACCACCGCAAACGGCGCCATGCTCAATGGGAAGATAATGCCTTTGTCATCATTGCCCTGTTCAATGGCGGCGCCGACGATACGCGAAACGCCAATGCCGTAGCAACCCATTTCCATGACTTGTGTCTGTCCGTTTTCGTCCAGATAAGTCGCCTGCATGGCCTGCGAATACTTGGTGCGTAATTGGAAAATATGCCCGACTTCAATACCGCGGCACAGACGCAACGTGCCTTTACCATCCGGGCTGAGGTCACCTTCGACCACGTTACGGATATCCGCCACCACGACCGGCTCAGGCAAGTCGCGGCCAAAGTTGACCCCTGCCAAGTGAAACTTCGGTTTGTTCGCGCCGCAGATAAAGTCGCTCATGCTCGCCACGGTGCTATCCGCAATCACGCGCACATTGCTGGCAACACCGACTGGACCGATAAAGCCGGGCGGGCAGCTCAAGTGGGCGCGAATCTCCTCTTCGGTGGCCAAGCGGAATTCTTGTACACCAGGCACCTTGCCAAACTTAACCTCATTCAACTGATGGTCTCCGCGCAGCAAGGCCAGTGTAAACACATCATCCACCATCAGCGCCACAGATTTGACGGTTTTGCTGACAGGCACTTCCAGCAATTTGGCCACATCTTCACAAGCGGTCTGCTTAGGTGTGTCTACCTCGCGCAGGGCTTCCGCAGCCGCCGCGCGGCTACTCGGCGCCACCGCTTCTGCCAGCTCGACGTTAGCGGCGTAATCAGACTGCTCGCAATAAGCCAGCGCATCTTCGCCACTGTCTGCCAACACATGAAACTCCTGCGAGCCATCACCGCCAATCGCACCGGAGTCCGCCTTCACGGCACGGAACTTGAGGCCGAGACGGGTAAAGATGTTGCTGTAGGCACCATGCATGGTGTTGT
>CAYTIV010000185.1:0-3973 GCA_964437895.1 uncultured Methylotenera sp. | reverse complement strand
GGGAGCATTGATAGGATCGACGCCAGCAAAGGTTTTAGCGATTTCCCGGATGCCAGGCAGGCGCTTGCTAATGATGTCCTCGCCCAGATGATCCAGTTTCAGATACACGGCATCTTTGTGCTTGCCCACGCCACGTCCCTCTTTGATCTCAGTGGCCATGGCACGAGAGACCACGTCGCGACTCGCCAAGTCTTTGGCGCTTGGGGCATAACGCTCCATAAAGCGCTCACCGTCACTGTTGACCAGATAGCCGCCCTCGCCGCGCACGCCTTCGGTAATCAGCACGCCGGCATTGAGGACGCCGGTCGGGTGAAACTGCCAGAACTCCATGTCTTGCAAGGGCAGACCGGCACGGGCCGCCATCCCCAAGCCATCACCGGTATTGATGTAAGCGTTGGTGCTGGCCTGAAAAATGCGACCACCGCCACCGGTGGCCAGCATGGTGGCCTTGGCGTGAATCACATGAATATCACCGGTTTCAATCTCAAGCGCGATCACGCCCAATACGTCGCCGTCCGCATCGCGGATCAGATCCAGGGCAAACCACTCGATCAAAAACTGGGTATTGGCTTTGACATTGCGCTGATACAAGGTATGTAACATGGCATGCCCAGTACGGTCGGCCACGGCACAGGTACGTGAAATGGGTTTTTCACCAAAATTGCGCGTCATGCCGCCAAACGGACGCTGAAAAATGCGGCCATTCTCCAGGCGGTCAAAAGGCATGCCAAAATGTTCGAGCTCGATAATCGCTTTGGCCGCATTGCGGCACATAAACTCGATGGCATCTTGGTCGCCCAGATAGTCGGAGCCCTTGATGGTGTCATACATATGCCACAGCCAGTTGTCATCAGACACATTGCCCAGCGCCGCTGCAATCCCCCCTTGCGCAGCGACGGTGTGCGAGCGAGTAGGAAACACTTTTGACAGCACAGCCACATCTGCGCCGGATTCCGCCAGTTGCAGGGCCGCGCGCAAACCGGCGCCGCCTCCGCCCACGATGACGGCATCTACCTGATGATGCTGAATATTGCTTGCAGTTGTCATGCCATTCACCTTAATGATTCAATCCAAATAAAATCCACATCACGGCCAGCCCATTGCCAGCCACTGCCACATTCACCAGCCACTGCAATACCGCCCGTGTGGCCAGATGCGGCACATAGTCACGCAACACATCACGCACCCCCAGCCAGGCATGCAGCAACATGCAGATAAAAAACCAAACGGTCAGTACACGCCACCACAACGGTGAAAATACCGCCAACCAACCCTCATATCCCTGCGGCGACAAGCACAGCATGCGCAGCCAAAACAAGACCAGCACCAACGCCATGGACAAGGCACACAAGCGCTGCGTCAGCCAGCGGCGCATGCCAGGATATTTAGCGGTCAATAGTTCAAATATCATGCTGACTTCACCCCCAAATGGCCCACAGTACCCAGACCATGGTCAATGCCACCAGCCACATCACAACACGGCTGGAAAAACGGGCTTTCTGCAAGGTAGTCATCCAGTGCACATCCATCGCCAGATGGCGAATACCGGCATAAAGATGATGAAAAAAAGCCCATGACAATACGCTAGCCAGAAGTTTGCAAGGCCATTGCGCCAACTGGTCTGCCACCTGGGCGTAGCCCGTGGACGACGACAGGGACACATACAGGGCCCACAACAACAGTGGCTGAATCAGAAACAGCAGCACCCCGCTGGCGCGGTGCATGATAGACACCACGGCATTGATGGGCAGCCGGATCGTCAACAGATCAAGGTTCTTGGGCCGCTGTTTCTTTTGTTTTTTGACAATCATGCTGTCTTACTCACCGCTATGCGCAGCCCGAGCAACCGCACCCGCCACATATTCCATCAGGCGTGGGTCAAAAGGTTTGGGGATAATGTAATCCTTGCCAAAAGACAGGGATTGCAACTGGTAGGCTTCAAGCACGGCAGCAGGCACAGGCTCACGTGCCAGCTGGCTAAGCGCTTTGGCAGCAGCCACTTTCATCTCTTCGGTAATCTGTCTGGCCTTTGCATCCAGCGCTCCGCGGAACAGATATGGAAAACACAGGGCGTTATTGACCTGATTAGGAAAATCGCTGCGACCAGTGGCCATAATCACATCATCCCGCACGGCAAATACCTGGCTAGGCAGGATCTCGGGATCTGGGTTGGCCAGGGCAAAAATCACCGGCTTGGCGGCCATGGTGGCGACCAGTTCAGCGGGCAACCCATTTTTGGCTGACACGCCGATAAACACATCCGCGCCCTGCATGGCATCCGCCAGCGTCTGCACAGCCCCTGCTTCTATCGCCAGCTCACGGTTGTTATCGTGCAAGTCGGCACGCGCGGTATCGAGTACGCCTTTGCGATCCACCATGGTAATCTGGGTCGCGCCCATCAGCTTGAGCAATTTGGCACAGGAACAACCCGCTGCGCCCGCGCCTAAAAACACAATCTTGGCGCGGGACAGCGTTTTGCCTTGGAGATCAAGCGCATTGAGCAAGGCTGCAGCCACGATGACCGCCGTACCATGCTGGTCGTCGTGAAACACCGGAATATCCAGGCGTTTTTTCAGCTCATTCTCAATGTAAAAACAGTGAGGGGCCGCAATATCTTCTAGGTTGATGCCGCCAAAAGTCGGCGCAATATTCACCACGGTCTGGATAAACTCATCTGGGCTAGCCGCATTCACCTCAATATCAAATACATCAATGTCGGCAAAGCGCTTGAACAACACACCCTTGCCCTCCATCACAGGCTTGCCAGCCAACGCGCCTACATTGCCCAAACCGAGTACGGCGGTACCATCGGTAATCACCGCCACCAGATTGCCTTTGTTGGTGTACTTGTAGGCATTGGCCGGATCAGCCTCAATCTCACGCACGGGCTCAGCCACACCCGGGGTATAAGCCAGTGACAAATCCTGTTGTGTCGCACAAGGCTTGGATGATTCCACGCTCAGCTTGCCCGGCTTGGGAAACTGGTGGTAGTCCAACGCGCGCTTTTTTAAATCGTCCATCCATGACCTCTTTCTATCATCACGCAGCCCATGGCCGCGTCTCAACAATACAGTTTAACCTGTTAAATCAGTGACTTATTCCAGCTCACTCATGTAGTGGTGATCATCTGTCAGGCACAAGCCCAGACGCCACTCCATTGGCTTATCCCCATAGGTAAAAGAGACACGCTCTATACTCAGCAAGGGATAACCTTCTTTCAAGCCCAAGGCTTTGGCCACTTCAGCATTAGCTGCCACCGCCTTGATGCGCTCTTCGGCGCGTATCATGCGCACGCCAAACTGTGACTCATACATGCTGTACATAGAGCCATTGCTCTCTTCCACCTTGGCACGGTTGAGTCCTTTGAACGGAGCAGCTGGCACAATAATATGATCGTAAATTAAAGGGCGACCGGAGAAAGTCAGCAATCGCTTAACATCGATGGTCGTGGCACCGGCTTTCATTTCTAGTACACGACCAATGTGCACACTCGCCTTACCCTTCACGCAGGATAAAAAGGCATTTTGCAGCATTTCTTTTTGGCCATTTTCTGCCGTCAACCGCAAGAAGCGCAACTTAACGTCATCCTGATTATGGGTCGCTACAAAAGTGCCTTTACCCTGGCGACGAATCAAAATGTTTTCAGTGGCCAGACTATCAATGGCTTTACGCACCGTACCCTGACTCACCTTATAACGTTGCGCTAGATCTATCTCACTGGGAATCATATCCCCAGGGCGCCACTCGCCCCCGATCAGACTTTGCGTGATCAAGACCTTTATTTGGTCATACAGCGGTCTGTAACTTGGCGATCCTAACTGCTTATCCATAGATTCCACTCCGTTCGTAATAGTCACTACAACTTACCCTGTAGCGCGTTTTTAAATTTATAACACAGCGCTTTTTTATTGTCCACTATTTTATATCTTATATAAGACATAAGATATTTGTTGACAGAGTTTTTTTAATCATG
>CAYTIV010000184.1:2078-3974 GCA_964437895.1 uncultured Methylotenera sp. | reverse complement strand
ATTACTTTTAATATCTTTGATAGTATTATTTGAGTTAATTTATCAGTCTTTAAACTCATTTTTAACACTCCTTCTTTGATCTATCTCTTTTTATTTTTTTAATTTGTTTTGCTACTTCTTTAGGAGTGTAATTATAACCACAATTATTAAGTATTTTGGAAATCTCTGAATAATGTTTATTTACATCAACTGCAAAACTAAATCTCATTAATATAATTGCTTCTAATGGACTCATCTTCTTCACTCCTTCTTTGAATATATGAGAAAAAATCTCATAAAATGAATTATGAGACTGGTTTTTGGTTGGTTATTTTAAATTAATCTGTAATTGGTTTATAGTTCTGTTAATACTAGAATCATACCAACCTTTATCACCTTTTATTTGATGTGGATATTTCATTAAAGTATCAATATCTACTATCTCTTTATTATCATCTCTAACATATTCTTTATTTATTAAAGTAAAATATATTTTCATTTAATTATCTCCTTGTAATAATATTTTTATCTCTTTTTCTTTTATAAGTTCTTTCAATGCAATTATTGTAGGTTGATCTTCCCAATCAGAATAAGAAGGGAAATTGTTAGCTCTTTCTTTTCTATAGGTTAATTCTATTTTTAAATTTTTTAAAGATAAATCAGAAAAAAGTTCCTTTTCTTTCTTTATCTCACTATTAAATATTTCTTCTTGATATAAAGATTCATATTGATTCTTATATTCACTTCTTATGAAATCAAACTCTTTATCTGATAATATAGTTCTAAACTTACCTTCTAAATAAGTCTTACATACTCCATCTAAATTATCTGGTGGAGCATTGAATATATGTTGAAGTAAGTCTCCATTTTCTTTTGAGAATAATAAAATCAACCAACACTTAAATTTTACTAATTTAAATTCCATTTTAATTACCTCCTTGTAATAACATTCTTATTTTTTCTTGACCTTTTGGCGTGATTAGAGTTTTAAATAAGTTAACTCTAATTGTTTTAATCCATTTAATATTAAAGTATCTCTCTTTAATCTTTTTTCTATCCTAGCCTTTTCTTTTCTAAGATAAGCTAATTCTTTTTCTTTGCTTATTTCTTCAAAAATTAGGTTTATATCTTCTTTCATTAACTGGATAATTCTTTTACTTGTATCAGTAATTTTATTATGCTTTATTCCATTTAACCAATTAATTATAAGATCCAGTTTTAACACTAATGTTTCTTGTATTCCGTTTTTAGAATGTAAGGTTATTTTAACCATACCATTATTAAACAGTTCATCTCTTTTAATTCTTTGTATTTGTCCTGATGGTTCAAGTTCTGCAATTTCGCATAATTGTTTGAATGGTAAATAGTAAATATTATCTATATTTACTAAAGCAATACTTTGATTAAGCATTATTACAGTTTTTATATTATATTCGTGTTCCATTTTTTCTCCTTTTTAATTAATCTATCCAGATAGATTAGATAGCTTATTGGTTATTACTTAATCTATCTTAATTTATGTCTGTGAAGTGGTTTTATAGTTGTGATGTTATTGATTGACTTGCCATTCTTTTTGCTTTATTCCGTTTCTTTCTACTTCTACCTCATGAAATAGTTTTTGTTTATGATATTCTTTGATATAAGATTTTACTGCTAAGTAATTAGCATAAATCATTTTAAATTGTTGTGAATCTCTTGCAGTAGCAAAAGTTTCATCTGATTTAAACCAGATATCCCATTCCTTAATAGTTTTCGATTTACAACCTATATGGATTGTAAAGGGTAGTGTAAATCTCACAGACCATTTACAAAATGGTGTTAGATCAGCTCCTGAAATATTAGCTCCTGAAAGATTAGCATCTGAAATATTAGCTCTTGAAAGATTAGCATCTGAAATATTAGCTCCTGAAAGATTAG
>CAYTIV010000184.1:0-1978 GCA_964437895.1 uncultured Methylotenera sp. | reverse complement strand
TGAAAGATTAGCATCTGAAATATTAGCTCCTGAAAGATTAGCTCCTGAAAGATTAGCATCTGAAAGATTAGCTCCTGAAAGATTAGCATCTGAAAGATTAGCATCTGAAAGATTAGCTCCTGAAAGATTAGCATTTCTCTTTACTAAGAACTCAAGAAATTCTTTTAATAAACTTCCTGAAAACTCAGGATAATTTGCACTATCTTGTATAATCTCATTACTATCATATCTATTTTTTATTTTTATACTCATTTTCTAAACTCCTTTTAATAATTTATTTAATATACTCTGTTTTTATCAAGAACCAGATGAGAAAGCTAAAATTAACACTCTCGTTAAACTTTATATTTAAAGCTTTGTGATACACTTCTTTGGGTAGTGTTACTCTTATTTCCTTCTTGTTCTTTACTTCCTTAAACTCTCTAAGATAAGGTTTTAAGTCTAAATAATTGTAGTTTTTAGACTCTTTGATTAACCTTGTTATTTTTTCTTTATTGTCTTTTCCTTCTAAGCTTTGGAGCTTGTTATATACATCTTCGGTTAATGAAATGGCTTTGTATATTTTCTTTTGTTTTGGTAGAAGATATATTCTTTCTATGTTTCTTGTTTTGATTTTATTTTCACTTAGTATATTCTTTACATAGTTATAGGATAGCCCTGTTATTTGTGCTATCTCTGGAGGTTTTACACCTTGTAAGGCTAATGATATGACTGTTTCTTGTTTAGTGAAGTGTTCCATGTTAAGTACCTATTTGAATGTATAAAGCATGAGCTATTACAGCAAATGTTATTACTGTAGGTATAGCTATTTTATTAAAAGCTTGTTCTATTTTTTCTAACATTTATTTATCCTCTTCAAAATATATTATTTCTTTTTGATTTACTTCTATCATTTTTTTTACCTTTCAAGCATTTTAACGTCATGCTTAGGACACAATAATTAAAAACTATGAGATTCTGTAAGTGATTCTTGATACAACTTATTAAACCAATCAGTAGACAAGCTTAAACCTTGAAAATTACCTTCATATTTTTCTTTTAAATCTTTTAGTTGTTTTTGTTTTTTATCAACTTTTAAGGGTTGGGTTAATACGTTAGTAAATGAAGTAGCTACCATATTTTGAAGCTTTTCTTCTGATATTGTTTTTTTACCGTCCGCAGTGATCCAGTTTATTGGCTTTTTAACTTCTGGTTTAGTTTCTGGAATAGGTTTTTTGTTTATATCCTGTTGTTTAGTATTTTCTGTATCACTGTAAGCATCAGGATCAAGTTTTATATTTTCTGATGAAATGATATTAAAATATTTGAGTAAGAAGTACTTTTCTGCATAAGTTAATGCACTTCCATTGCTTTTGGCTGGATCTGTATTTTGTGCTGTACACTTCCACGGTATATCTAAGCTCTCGCCTGATTCTACATCATACCAAGTATAAATTAACTCTAAGCTAGTTATAAAGTTAGTTGTAGTTTTGCCGTAGTCATTTGGTTTATTTTCTATTTGTAACTTCTCGCTTATGATCTGAGTTGATAGAAATAAATCTTCTTTGTCTATTAAGGGTCTAACTTCTGATAGAGCCATATCAGCACTAACTGCTTTATATTTTAAATTGCTGCCAACATTTTCTTTTTTTATAAATCCTGTTGCTTTTCTTACATTAGAAAGCTTTTTTAATAAGTTTTTCATTTTCTACTCTCCTTTACATGAGATAACACTCATTACGACCACGAATAACATACATGCTAAGATTTTCATTGTTTACACTCCTTTTTCTAAAGTTTTTATTATTCCTATAGCTATTCTTATTCCTTTTTGTTTTTGTCTTTTCATGGAATATTGATAACTGTCTTTTTTTCTGATTAGTTTTATTTCTTTTTCTTCTATGTCTTGAATTTTCTTTTGTAATGATTCTATTATTTCTTTCATTTTTACACTCCTTTATTACTTTGTAATGTTGATTGATGCCATTGTTTCCAATTT
>CAYTIV010000183.1:2810-3990 GCA_964437895.1 uncultured Methylotenera sp. | reverse complement strand
AATTTCAATACCAGAACCTCTACCGGGGCGCTCAGCATCGCATTCGTCCAGCGTGCATCCTTGGGTAAGTCAGTCATGGCAGCCAACATGGCCAACACACAGACAATTAACACCCCTTTAAACGCTCCGGCAAACCCACCCAGCAAACGATTCAGCCCACCCAGACCGACCGCTTTGACCAGCGTAGTGAGTAACAAAGCCAGCAATGCTGAAGCAAACAACACCAACAGAAACACCACCAAAAAAGCAGCCATCGCCTTGATGGACTCTCCCGGGATCTGCTCAGGCATGTAGGTGATTGCTTGGGCATTGAACCGATTGGCCAGATAAAAGGCCAATATCCATCCCAGCACTGAAAAAAGTTCACGTATCGCCCCACGCATCAGCCCCACTAACACTGAGAAGCCGAGAATACCCAAGACGATATAGTCAAATACAGTCATCAGCGATGGCTACTGTTTATTGGCCACAATGCCAGCAAAGCCTGCAGCCTCCAGTTTTTTAAGCGTGGTCGCTGCTTCATTGCGTGTGGCATAAGTACGTGTGCGCAGGCGTAATTTTTGGCCCGCAGCATCCACTTTGTCAGTCGCTGTCTCAAAGCCGGCCTGCTTCAGTTTGCTTTGTAGGTTTTCTAGGTTTTTGGGATCAGAAAAGACACCAAACTGCACATAAAACTTGCCTGTTTTTTTATCGGAAGCTGCATGCTCTTCTTTAGCAGCAGGTTTTGCCGGCGCAACTTTGGGTTCAACTTTGGGTTCAACTTTGGGTTCAACGGCGACAGCAGGTTTGGCTGGCACTGGTGCTTGGGTTGGCGCTGTTGCGGTAACAACAGGCTGGCTAGTCACTGGCTTGACAGGCTTAGCTGGCGTGGAAGCCGCATCGGGGGCTTCTTCAATATTGGCTTCAGCTACTTCAGCAGGTACGGTTTCGTTGTGGCCAGGGGCTGCAGGCGTCTCATTGTCAATCACGACTTCATCATCCGAAAGCTCAAGAATCGGCTCATGATTGGCTTGGCGGTTAACGACGGTGATTTCTACATTGTCGTGGCTATTTTCAACCACACGGTCTTTCAATACAAAGGGCAAGACGATCAGCATTAGTATCACTAGGGTGATCGCACCTACCAACCGTCTACGGGCTGTTTTCTTGAGCAACAGTTCGTTGTCTGTCAAAGCATCTC
>CAYTIV010000183.1:0-2710 GCA_964437895.1 uncultured Methylotenera sp. | reverse complement strand
AACCGTCTACGGGCTGTTTTCTTGAGCAACAGTTCGTTGTCTGTCAAAGCATCTCTCGCCATAGTATGTGTAGTTCCAGCTCAGCGTTTATCGTGAACGGCAAAGCCTTTATGCTTCCAGTGAAGCGGGGTTTAAATCGAGAATGGCAGCCACGGTAAAAAACGAGCCGAACACAATAATTTTATCATTTTTTGCCGCTTTTTTATAACCCGCATGCAACGCTTCTACCAGTGAAGAATAGCTATTGAGCTTATCCGCGCTGACGTGTCTGGCTAAGCATTGCTGCAAATAGGCTAATGATGCGGCACGTGGGTGCTGTATCGGTGCAATATGCCAAGCGTCTACCTCATCGTACAGAATCGATACAACGCTGTCGATGTCCTTATCTGACAACATCGAAAAGACACCAATAATGCGTCCGCCCTCGGCACGCAGTCGCTGCAAATTATCGCGCAAGGCACGTGCGGCATGGGGGTTATGTGCGACATCGAGAATGATGTCAGGCTGCGTGTGCCACCGTTGAAAGCGTCCAGTGACTTCGGTCATCGTTAAGGCCTGCAATAGATGCGATTCAGTCACAGGCAGGATTGATGCTAAAGCCCGTACAGCAAACATCACACTAGCCGCATTATTCCATTGGTAGCGACCGAACAGGCGCAAACTGGCAATATCAAGTGCCCCCTGCGCGTCCGAATAATGGGCTTGCTGCGCTTGATTGAGATCGATGCGGTAATCCACGCCAAATCGGTGCAGCTTGACCCCTAACTGCTGCGCATACGCCAGCAGGCTGGCGGGTGGCTCGGGATCCCCACAGATAGCTAACTGCTGCGAACGATAAATGCCGGCTTTCTCACGCCCAATCAACTCGCGTGTCTCGCCCAAAAACTCCATATGATCGAGGTCGACATTGGTAACAATCGCGCATTGCGCATCCACAATATTTACGGCATCTAGGCGACCGCCAAGACCGACTTCTAGTATGACCACATCTAGGGGCTGCTGCTCAAAGGCCCACAGTGCGGCCAGCGTACCCATCTCAAAATAAGTAAGCGTGATATCGCCTCTGGCTTGCTCAACGGCGGCAAAAGCCTTGCACAGCAAAGTATCCGCAATCATGGCGCCATTGAAGCGCACTCGCTCTTGATATTGGATCAGATGGGGGGACGTGTAACAACCAACTTGGTAGCCGGCTGTCGTGTAGATGCGTTCCAGCATGGCACAGGTAGACCCTTTGCCATTGGTGCCACCGACGGTAATGACGGTGAACGGGAAGCGAAGTTGCAAGCGCTGCGCGACCATTTGCACGCGCCCTAAACCCATTTCTATGGATTTAGGATGCAGTGACTCGATATATTGGAGCCAGTCATCAACAGTACGGGGATGCTCGGGCATCACAGGATGCATCGATTAGTCAGCTTTGGCAATGTTCAACAAGCTGGATAACAGCTGGCTCAGTCTGGTACGCATTTCTCTGCGGTCAACAATCATGTCAATCGCGCCATGCGTTAACAAAAACTCTGCACGCTGAAAACCTTCAGGCAGGGTTTCGCGCACGGTTTGCTCAATCACGCGAGGGCCCGCAAAGCCAATCAAGGCATTCGGCTCAGCCACGATAACATCACCCAGCATAGCAAAGCTGGCAGACACACCGCCCATGGTCGGATCCGTTAGCACGGAGACGTAAGGCAAGCCAGCTTCTGATAATTTGGTCAACGCTGCGCTAGTTTTAGCCATCTGCATCAATGACAACAGACCTTCTTGCATACGTGCACCGCCACTGGCAGAGATACAGATAAACGCACATTTGTGTTCGATCGCAGCTTGTACGCCACGTACAAAGCGCTCACCGACCACAGAGCCCATGGAGCCGCCCATAAACTTGAATTCAAACACTGCGGCCACGGCAGGCACACCTTCGATGGTACCACGCATGACGACCAGCGCATCTTTCTCTTTGGTGTCGCGTTGCGCGGATTTCATACGATCAGCATAGGTCTTGCTGTCTTTGAACTTGAGTGCATCGATCGGCGCGACATCGCCGCCAATCTCAATACGCCCTTCTTCATCCAACAGCACATTCAAGCGGTCACGTGCGCCCAGTCTATGGTGATGCCCGCATTGTGGGCACACTTCAAGGTTGGCATCCAGATCAGTACGGTACAGTACGGTCTGACAGGAATCGCACTTGTGCCAAAGCCCTTCTGGCACGTTGCGTTTTTGCACGGAACCCACCGCACGTTTAATTTTTTGTGGAATCTTGTCTAACCAACTCATAGCTTCTCCTGCTTTAATATTGCGATTGCGTTAACCCGAACCCGCGCAGGTTAAACAGCATCAATCGCAGTACGCAATTCTTTCATCAAGGCCTTCACATTACTGATTAGATGATCGGCGTCGGAATGTTCAATCGCCAACACCATACGGCTACCCACCACTACGGCATCTGCAATGCTGGCCACTTCACGCGCTGTGGCAGCGTCTTTCACACCGAAGCCCACGCCAATCGGCAGTGTCGTTTGCTGACGAATCTCAGCAACCCGCTTCTTCACTTCTACAATATCTAGGTTGGCCGCGCCAGTCACGCCTTTGAGCGAGACATAATAGAGAAAACCCGTCGCCTGTTTTACGATCAGATCGGTTCTGGATGGCTCTGTAGTCGGTGACAACAGGAAGATGCTATCTATGCCTGCCTGTGCCAGTGCGGCATTAA
>CAYTIV010000182.1:0-3992 GCA_964437895.1 uncultured Methylotenera sp. | reverse complement strand
CTGTTATCATACCCGATTTGGCAAAGATTGCTTTTACCATGACCTCTGAAACCTTTGATGATTCCCCACCCAGCAAAACCCGCTTGAAAGCGGAGGCAGATGCCGCGCAGGACATTGGCCGCCAGCTGGTGGCGTTGCCCAAGGACAAGCTGAAAAAACTGCAACTAGAAGAGAGCCTGCTGGATGCGATTGCAGAAGCCAAACGGATTACCGCCAATGGCGCTATTCGCCGTCAGATGCAGTATATCGGCCGTTTGATGCGTGACACGGATCTGGCCCCGATTGTGGAACAACTGCAAAAATGGGACGGCAAGCATCAGGAAGAAAATGCCCGTTTTCATATTATGGAGCGCTGGCGCACCCGCTTGCTAGAGGACAGCAAGGCTCTGGAAAGCTTTATTGCGGAGTTTCCGCAAACGCCGGTACAACAGATGCGTACCCTGATTCGTAACGCCCAGAAAGAGCATGCTGCTGGCAAACCGCCCAAAAGTAGTCGTGAGCTATTCAAAATGATCCGTGAGATTTCTGAAG
Source organism: uncultured Methylotenera sp. (assembly GCA_964437895.1). GTDB lineage: Bacteria > Pseudomonadota > Gammaproteobacteria > Burkholderiales > Methylophilaceae > Methylophilus. The sequence continues at coordinate 3,461 of CAYTIV010000182.1, read as the reverse complement.
GACTAGGGCAGGATCAACTGTCTGTCGTTGACGACGAAGGTCTCGTAGACCCACAAGACGACTAAAGCGCCTGCGTTCGCGATACAAGGATGTCGCGGCGTCATCATCACAATAATAACAAGGAGGCATCATGCATCACCGCGTAGATCTTGAATTGGATTTGACCGGGCTGGAAAGTCCGTTGCCGATGCTCAAAACCAAGGAAGTCCTGGACAGCCTGCTCCCCGGGCAGGTGATCTTAGTTAAAACCACTTCCGCCGGCAGTGAGCCGAATATCCGTAACCTGATCGCCAATCTGGGCGTGACGCTGGTGGCATTTGACAAGCGTCAGGGCGTCTTTCACTTTGTGATTGCTAAAGCGGCTGCGTGAAAAGTGCAGCCGGGTCTGCGCATCGCTTCATTGTTTTGTGCTCACTACTGTTTTGTGCTCACTTAGTAAGCCGCACTACTTGGGCGCAGTCTCCTGGCCGGTTTTAGCCGGTGGCAGAATAAACTTCCCGGGCTGATGTAGCAGGTCAGCCCATAATGCCAGCCAGAATGCCTTCCAGTGCTGGTATCGCACTTTGCGTGATTTCATCGCTACATACATTGCCAAGCCAAAGCTGGTGATCAGGTTCATGCTGCCGACCACGGCGATGCCCAAAATCGTCGTGCCTACGATGTATTGGCTGACCTGAAAGTCCAACGCGGGTAGCGCGTATCCGGCAAACGCAGCCACAAAGGTGACATGGCGAATATCTAGGGGCAAGCCCAACATCACGCCCAGCCCAGACGCAAAGCCTAGCAAGCAGCCAAAATAAAAGTTACCCGCCAACGCCCCCAGATTGTGGCGGATGTATTCGGTGGTGCGCCACAGCCGTTCTTTGCCTAGCAATGATTGCAACCAAGGCAGGTGATAAAGCCGTTCAGGGATACGGTTATAAGCGGCCAGGTTGTCGTGATAGCCGGCAATCAGCCCTGATAGAAACAGGCAGACGCCCGCGACTGCGGCATAGAGCGCTGTCAGGCTGATCAGAGGGTTGTTGCTGTCCAGCAAATGATGGGCTTTTTCCGCCGTGATAAAGTGATGCCCGCTGCCTTGTAGCCACAGCCAGTCCAGTAAGATGGCCACTGGGATCACCACCACGACATTACCCAGAATAGCAATGGTCTGGCTGCTGGTGGTTTGCGCCACAATATTGACCAGATTCTGCACATTTTTGCGGTCATGACCGTGATCATCAATCGTGGCGGCCAAGGTCGCCGCGGTCATGGCAGGCTGTTTGGTGGCTACCGTAAAATGCAGTAGATGAATCAAGACAAAGCCTAGTCCATAGTTGAGGCTGAACAGGATGGCTTCGGTCAGGGGCGGCAAATGGTAGCTGGCGATACTGACTTTGCACATGGCCATGAAGGCGATGATGATGCCGGCGCCCATGGCGGAGGCCATGAGCCGGAAATACTCGTGGCGCGCCTGCGCGATGTAATGTTCGCCGGTATGACTGGCGTTTTCGGTGACCCGTAGCGCCAGTAACTCGGTATTTTGCCGCCAGTATTCAGACAGGTTGTTTTTCTTGCATTCGGCATCTACCAACTGCTTGAGTAACTGCGTGATGGGCAGGCTGACGTCGTGTCGCAGAATCAGACCATGCAGAATATCCACGATCAGCTGCATACGTTGCAGCAGTTGCAGGATTCTTTGCATTAAGGCGGTGAGGGAGATGCTGGTGCCAGTTTTGGCATTCGATTTGCGGATATCGTATGTCAGTTGCTCGCAACGTTTGAGTACGCTGTATAGATGTTGTAAGTCTTCAGCGCCCACCGCAGTCAAGCCAAGAAACTTCTGGATTTCGATGTTCTGCGTAATGAACGGTGAGCGATTCGATTCGAGGTCTTCATGTTGCAGTATCAACTCCGGATCCAGCCCGGATGCTGAAAGCCGGTACGACAGCACTTGTAACGCATCCTTGAGTTCCTGTATGCATTGTTGCTGTAGCGGAGGGTCTCCTTGGTCCATTTGCAGGGTGCGCATGAAATCTTGCCAGACCGCATCGGGCATGCCGGTGACCCAGTACAGATCGCTGCCTTGGTAAAAAATCTGGCCAAACACGTCTTTCAGATAGTTGGGGTCTGACACATCGGGCAGAAACTTATGGCCGATGCGACGATAGATCTCGCTAAAAAAGCCCAAGTCAGACTGAATGCCGTGTTCTGAATACAGTGATAGTGCGCTTCGTTGTGTGAACAGTCTCAACAGGCTGTTGCGTAATGCTAAGCCATATTGCGGCTGTTGTTGAAGCAGAAAACACAAAGCCTGTAACGCCTTGGCCGCACTTTCGATATCGGTGGGAGACTTAGGGCGGACGTCGTTAAACAGGCTGCGCAGGAAATCGATATCATCCGGGGCACCGGCGGCTTCCCGGGCAGCCTGCAATTGAAAACTGGGTTCAAACATGGCAATACGGCTTTCTAGTGGTCGGGCCCGCAGGCCCGTGGCTTATAACTGTACTTCGGCGGTGTAGGGTTCGCCCTCACGCTCCAGCTTGAGCGTCACGGCTTTGCCCTTGTACTTTCTCACCAAGGTCGAAAGCTGCGCTGCATCATTCACTTTTTCCTGTTGAATGGTCAGCAACTGATCACCGCGCTGCAAACCGCCTTTTTCTGCGGCAGAATCATGAATCACGGCAATCACTCGGACGCCCTCAGTGGCCACCCCTTTTTGCGGCTTGCCATCAGCGCCATCCGTCTTTTGCTGCACCAGTTTAATCACATGGATGCCCAGCAGAGGGGGGGGTAATTTGGCCCAGAACGAGGCGTAATAACGGTAGCTATTGCTAGGGCTGGCCACATCTTTTTCGGTGAGCAACTGGCCTTTTTTGACCGCTTCCTTGATCACTTCCATTTTAGAGGAAGCGGAGGGGCCGCCTGCTTTTTTCACATAGACCAGAACGCTGTCTGCCTGAATGGTTCGTGCATGTTCGACCGCGAGTGTTGCATCCACTTCGCCCGCCTCAAAGGTACTGAAGCCCATCAGGTCAAAGCCATTTTCCAGCATTTTGATGTTGTCATCCTCTCTGCGCACGCCACTGAAAATCTGCGGTTCTGGCTGGGCTTGCAGTGAGTGTACATTGCCTTGGTTTTGTGCCTGATAGTGGCTGCTGTAGGGGTTTTCTTCAGCATGACTGGCCGGGCTGAGTGTCAGGCTGGCCAGTAAAAGAGCCGCCTTTAACCATGTCTGGTAAGCCGCATGTGGGTCGGTGAAATACTGTGCTGGCCGGGCAGCAAAGGGCTGGGTGTGCATCAAATTCTCCATGATCGAATGACAGGTTGTAATGTTATGATGTATCGGTACATTAACAGACACAAAAGACCTAGACCAGCTTATGCAAGAACAATTCACCCGGATTGGATTGGTTTCCATCAGTGACCGCGACTCACAGGGCATTTATGACGACAAGGGCGTTCCAGCCCTGACCGCTTGG
>CAYTIV010000181.1:0-4006 GCA_964437895.1 uncultured Methylotenera sp. | reverse complement strand
CATAGCCTCCCTAATGATTTTGTCACCTTTTTACAAGGCTCTATCATCCGGCAAGCCACCGTCTAACCCTATCCCGTTCACGCTGAATTGCGTGTAGGAATAGACCGACAAGATACCCCCATAAACAATAGGGCAATAGTATTTATTGCCTTATAATATGTCCGTGCAGTTTTAGGGGTGCCGCATGGACTTCAATCTACTCTCTGCTTTTTACTTGGTGCCGCTGATTATTTCAGCGATAGGTGGCCTCATTGAGTTTAGAAAGTGCGAATTTGACACCCTCAAACACGCGGTAGGCAAAGCCTTTTTTCTGACGTTTAGAAGCATGGTGCCCGTGCTTAATATTTTTTCGGCGATTTTGTACCTCGTTACCTGTGGGACCTTTACCTGGAAAAAATGCATGGCTATCCGAAAAACAGAGCCGCCCCAGTGACTGTCCACATTGCCGTTCAATCCACACACTCGCTTATGCTTAAATCCTGGTTATTCTTGTTTGCCGCCATCATCTGTGAAGTTATCGCCACCGCGTTCATCAAGGTGAGTGAAGAGTTCACCAAAGTGGTACCCTCAGCCGTGGTAATCATCGGCTATGCTTTGTCATTTTATTTGTGGTCATGGGTGCTCGAAGGCATTCCGGTGGGCGTGGCTTATGCCGTATGGGCCGGCATGGTGGTGGTATTGGTAGGCTTGGTCGACCTGTTCTTTTTTGGTCAGACACTGGATGCAGCCGCCTTGACAGGCATGACATTGATTGTGGCAGGCGTGGTGTGTATCAACCTGTTTTCAAAGTCCGTCGTACACTAACTCAGGAGTTCTCTGACACAAGTTGTGCGCCAACTCAGCGATACACTAGCACAGCCATGCGCGCACATGGCCCGGCACCAGCACCGGGACCATCGCCCTCAATCGGCCACCTTAAAAGGTCTTACCTAGCGCAAATACCCAGCGATTCTCGTTTAGGGTTTTAGACTTCACATCTTCTTCTGAGGTGAGTGGGCTATTAAAACTGGAGCCGCCGTAACCACCCCAGTAAGCACGGTTGCTCGCCCCCACCCAATACACATCGGCATTCCAGCCCTCGCTGCTGCCAACTTTAAACGCCTTGCTCAGGCCCAGTTTCCAGTCGGTGTAGTCCGGATTGGTGGCATAAGTGCCCGGCGTGCCATTGGCCGTAGGAAACCCACTCGCCTGCAGCTTGGCCGAAACATCCATGCGGCCAACATGCCCAATCAGCGTTAAGTCCCACCAAGGTAATGGATAAGCCGCATTCAACTCCAGATACACAGACCCTCGCGTATTATCATCCCAGCCAGTGGCTTTTTCAGCACCAAACCAGTTGGTTAAGGTATACGAAACCTTGGTACTCAACCAGTCGTAAGAAAGTCCAAAACTGATCTCAGAGGTCGTCAAACGTCCTCCGGAAGGCTTGCCCTGATCTAACGTCAACGCCTCGAATTTTTTCCAGGTCGCCCCCGGGTAAAAGTAATTATAAAAACCCACGCTGTAACCCAGCTTATCAATCGCGGCAATATTCCCGTTAAAGCCCAGATACGCATCGATCTCAGCCCGAGCATCAATAATCGTATTCGCCGAAACCCCCGAGCCCCAGACTCCGGCATAAAAACCACTGCTGTGTGCGAGCTCAACCCCACCCTGCACTGTGGGCCGGTGCCAGCTCAACGACAAACCGCGCGCATAATAATCAGACACATAATTCACACTCCCTGTTGCCGTCCACCCTTGCTCGGCAACCGCCTCAGCTTCCTCAGGCTCCTCGGCGGCCTGCAACGCTTGTAGCGGCAGCAGAGTGATCAACACAATCAGACAGGATAGCCATGAGGTCATACATAAATCTTTCAAAAATAAATACGCCAGCGAGCACAGCACGCTGGCGAGCAGCGCCGACCAATGATCGACGCTGATTCAAATGTAACGAATCAAAAGCAGTGGCCACACCAGATGGCACATGCATCAATAAAAAATACCCAAGGTCTGCACCTTGGGTACTTCATTTAGTTTGGCCAAAAGAATCTAACGTCTAAACATCAGATGCTTGCTTTGCCCACAACTAATAATTACTTAACAGTAAATAAAAACCAAACAGCCTATTCAACTTACCGCGCCATCACCGCTTGAATCAGCGTTTTGTTTTCAGCCGGAACATCTAGAAACTCTAGGCTCGTCCTAAAGCCTTTCATCCCGCACAAAGAGGAATAAACCACGCGACAGTTAAACCTGTAATGGCGCAGCTTAGAATCAAAAAAGACCGGGATATCGATATTACAAACCTGACCCGCTTTATAGTACTTGTCAGCAAACAGGCTCATTCCGTGCAGGGAAATATCGTGGGTGAATGCAAGATACCTTTTGCCAGTTTCATCCACTAATTGAGACTTTTTACGCCACAAACGGCGGTTTTTGTCGACTGAACTCTCGTACAAGCTACTGGAAGACATGGGATAACGTGTGAATAGAACTAATTCAACTTGCGTACATTATATTATGAAAACGCTACGATAAAAACCATTCACGCCGCATGTATTTTTTTAAAGGGGTGACAAAAAAATGAGTGATGCAACCCCAATGCCATACCAAAAAATGAGAGCAAAGGCGTTAACTTTGGCTGTAATACAGGGCAACAAACCACGTAGCCGAAATCGTAAAAAATTGAATAACCACACAGCCAAATTGCGCTATAACTGTTAGCGCCTTTTTCAAAAGCAACTCATCACTCAAAAATAAAAAAGCCTCTGTTTTAAAGAGGCTTTTTTAATGCTAAAAATAAATTGTTAGCAAATAATTTTTAGTGCAAGTTATACCGTTGTTTTTTGTTTACGGCGTGATGCAAAACCTAACAAGCCTAGACCCGCCATAAACATGGCATAAGTTTCAGCCTCAGGCACTGGAGTGACCGAGAAGAACAAATTATCTGCATAGCCATCATTTGCAGAACCTTGTTGGCGCTGCATTTCAAGTAAAAAACCTATCTGAGTTGTACCCACTGGCGTGAACCCTGAAATTTCTTTGAATAAAAGTCCAGTCACCCCGCCCCGTTCTGCAGGCGTTGTCAATCCAAAGGTCACAGATGAAATTTCAGATGAAGCTGCATCCAAGAATTTAATGGTGAGTTGAGAGTAATCCGTTTGCCCTGCGAACCCGCCAAAATAGCCAGAAGCATAAAATGCAGCATTACCCGCATTTTGAAGAATATCGGTCATTTGATATGCCGAAGAGTACACATTATTAGCACCACCGCCAAAGTAATTTAAACCGCGATCAGCTGGGCCTGGATCACTAGACGCAACATAGCCGCCACCAATATCATATTTGATGACGGTAAAATTACCTGTTAAATCCTGCCAGCTAGGCACCGCCACCACTTGCGAGTTACCTCCTACACCTGCTTCAGCATCACCATTTTTAATTAAATTGACGGTAGCGTTTGCCGAGTTCATGAAGACCATCGCAAACAACAAAAGCAAACCTTTAATATGCATATTCAATCTCCTCAAAAGTTAATATTCTTGATGCCACGATGATGGCTCTTTATACCTACAACAAATAGCATATTATGCTTTTTTAAAAGCTTGTCGACCCTATGTTTAGGGGGTAAGGTAATAATCAAATATTGTGATTCTGGCGACGACGAGAAACGGCGCCCAAAATACCTAGGCCTGCCAATAACGTAGCGTAGGTTTCTGGCTCTGGTACAGAGGAAACCACTCTTGATATTGAAACATTGTCATAAAGTACTGCTGCCTGATCGTTTCTATTCGAAGGCCCAAGTGTCCCAATGTATAGCGTATGGTTTCCAGCAGTTAAGTTGAGCAGAACACTTTGATTTAAATGCCAAGCATTGGAGTGATCACTTCCGTAGGTGGCTGAAAAAACAATGTTAGGCTGATACGCTGGAGTTACGTTTGGGGCCGATGCGTACCACTGGTCAATGACAACTTTAGCTCCATTTTGGATATTTCCTGCGTATGCATTTCCCAAAAGATAGTCA
>CAYTIV010000180.1:0-4023 GCA_964437895.1 uncultured Methylotenera sp. | reverse complement strand
TGGCGTGATCCAGATCACCTTGCCAACCACCTTCAGCTTATTTGGGTCATTAAGCAGCGTCAGCAACATAAAAATTTCTTCGCCCATTTTGAATGGCTTGCTGGTTGGAATAAACAGGCCACCCCCTTTTACAAAGGGCATATACGCAGCAAAAAGCGCTGCCTTTTCACGGATGGCAAGCGACAAAACGCCAGGTTTTGCGGCCGCGGGTTGGGTCTCAGTCATTGCATCAGCTCCATAGCACTAGGCAAAGATTTTCTTGTATTGCAGCAATAACTGCTCTAACTGCAACTCTTGATTGAGCGGGTGTTGTGCCGTTATTTTAAAACGATTTAGCTGCTGGTGAAATGCCAGTAAGCGAGAGAGATTCACACGCTGTGACAGTGTCTGCAGCACGTTGGTATCTGCCGGGTGGTAGCGCAAGGGCTGCTGGTGGCTGGCCAGCCATAAATCCAGCAACCACTTTTGCAAGGCCTGTATGGCTTGGTCCATGCCCTGCCGGATTAAGATAGATACGGTAGCCACCACATCGATACCAGCGCCTTGCACCAGTTGCGGACGGAACTGCTGATACCAGTCATACCAGTCAACCTCACTTTGCTGTGCCAGGCTTTGTACCAGCGTGGGCGCACCGCCACTGTAATGCCACATCCACTCAGAGTGGCTCACCCCTTGCGATTGTAGCCAGGCTAAGCCCTGCGCTTCGCTGGGCACGGGCATATCGACCTGCATGCAGCGGCTGAGTATGGTCGGCAGCAAGGCCTGACGCTGATGAGAGACCAGTAAGAACTGCGTGCGTGGTGGTGGTTCTTCGAGCAACTTGAGCAATGCGTTGGAGGCCGCCACATTCATCGCTTCTAACGGGTGTATCAATACCACACGCATGCCACCCACCTGGTGGGTACTCAGCGCCAGATAATCATTGAGTGCACGAATCTGGTCGATCAGAATCTGCTGACGTTTACGCGCTTTCTTTTTTCCGCCCTCGGCACTGTCCTCATCTTCAGGCGTAATCTCCCGAAAGTCAGGGTGCGCGCCCTCTGCCAGCCAATGACAAGCGGCGCAACTGCCACACGCCAGCCCCTCATGCGGTTGCAGGCACAACAAGCCCGCAGCCAGGGTCCATGCAAAATCGAGTTTGCCGATGCCGGCCTTGCCATGAAACAGCAAGGCATGATGGCGTGACTCACCCGCTTGCGCCCATTGTGAGAACAAGCTGGTCTGCCAGGGATAGACGTTTTTGATCATAACGACAGGATAATCTCTTCGACGGTTTTCTTCACGTCATCCAGGGCGCGATGCGCGTCAATGACATGAAAACGTTGCGGGTGTGCAGCCGCTCTGGCCAGATACTGGGCACGCAATTTCTCAAAAAAAGCCGCGCCTTGCGCCTCAAATTTGTCTGGCGTACGTGCGTTGGCCAGCCGCTGTAAACTCACCCCCACCGGCACATCGAACAGCAGCGTGTGGTCGGGCTGTAACGATCCCTGCACCCATTGTTCTAGTTGTTGCATTTTCTGCATGGGCAAACCACGCGCACCACACTGATAGGCATAAGAGGCATCGGTAAAACGGTCTGACACCACAATCGCCCCACGTGCCAACGCAGGCAGAATCACCTGCTGCAAGTGCTCGGCGCGGGCAGCAAACATCAGCAAGGATTCGGTTTCAACATGCATCTCGCGATGCAGCAACATCGCACGCAACTCCTCACCCAACGGTGTACCGCCGGGCTCTCGGGTGGAGACTACCTCGCGACCGCGTGCGGCAAGCAACGCTAGAATCGTCGGGATATGCGTGCTTTTGCCTGCGCCATCCATGCCTTCGAGCGTGATAAACAAACCCGCCATTGTCTGATTCCCCTTGTGACTCTTATTCGTGTTTTTTTAATTGGTAAGCTCTGACCGCTTTATTATGCGCATCCAGTGAGCTGGTAAAGATATGACGCCCTTGGCCGTTGGCCACAAAATACAAGGCATTGGTTTTGGCCGGATGCAGGGCGGCCTGGATCGAGGCCAAGCCGGGCAATGCAATCGGCGTGGGCGGCAAGCCGCTGCGCGTGTAGGTGTTGTAAGGGGTATCGGCCAGCAAGTCTTTTTTGGTGATGTTGCCCTGATAGCGTGTACCCATGCCATAAATCACGGTGGGATCCGTCTGCAAACGCATGCCTTTACGTAAGCGATTGATGAACACACCGGCGATTTGGGGGCGCTCTTCTTCCACGCCGGTTTCTTTTTCGACGATAGAGGCCATGATCAGGGCCTCGTACAGTGACTGATAAGGCAGACCAGCCTGTCGGTTCGACCAGGCCTGATTAAGGTGGGAGACCATTTTTTGGTAAGCACGCTGGTAGAGCTCGATATCGCTGCTTTGCGCATCCACAAAATAAGTGTCAGGAAAAAACCAGCCTTCGGGATGCATGGCCTGACCACTGAGCTGCTGCATGAGCTCAGCATCAGACAGGGTCAGCGTGTCGTGCCGAATGCCAGGCATCTGTGCCAGTTTCTGGCGAAAGTCGGCAAAGGTCTTGCCCTCAATCAATTGCAGTTTGAATTGATCAAACGTCCCATGCTTGAGCATATCGATCAGCGAGAACACCTGCAAAGGCGCATTCAAGGCGTAATCCCCCGCCTGTAATTGTCCGCCACTGCCACTCAATTTGACAGCCAGCAAGAAACTGTAGGGCTCGGTCAACACGCCGGCAGACACCAGCTGATCGGCAATGCCGCGCACACTGGCGCCGGCCGGAATCTGCAAGCCTATGGTCTCCGAAGCCATGGGCAAGGGCCGAATCATGAATACGGCCATCCATACCGTGAGCGCCAGCGCGCCTAAGCCAACAAAAGCGGCGATATATTTCGCCAACTGCTTAACTAACCACATAATTCAATTGCGCTCTTAACTCTTGTGCCCATTGATTGCTGGCGATGCGCCTATCATCCAGTTGAATCACCTGCAAAATACCATAGACGCTATTGGCAATAATGACGGCGTCTGCGGTTAACAGATCATCCACATGCAGGTCGGTGACTTGCACCGACTGCCCCTGTGTTTTATACCAATCTAATATTTTCTGGCGCATCACTCCTGCGACGCCACACCGTTCCAGTGCCGGGGTCATGACTTGCCCGTTCTTGCTCATAAATAGATTGCCACTGACGGCTTCAATGACATGGTCATCATAATCACGAAGCAAGCCATCAAAAAAGTGCGGATCTTTAAGCTCTGCCCTAGCCAGCACGTTTTCCAAACGGTTCAGGTGCTTGATGCCCGCCAACAAAGGCTGAGTTGCCAACCGGGTCTGACAGGTATTGAGCGCCACCCCATCACGATAAATTTCTGGCGCATATTCAGGCAAGGGAGACTGTATGAAAATGCGGGTGGGTTCGGAAATGGCGGGCGGTGCATAGCCTCTGGCACCCTCCCCCCGCGTAATGATGATCTTGATCACCGCATGCGTTGCAGTTTCTTGCGGCGAAGTCGCCATAAAATGCTTGAACTCTTGCATCAGGAGTTCAGCGGAGGGACACACGATATGAATTTTGCTGCAATCGGCCACCAAGGTCTGGTAATGCAGTGGCCAGTCCTGCAACACGCTATCCACCAGACGCATGGTACGAAAAATGCCATCACCATAGGCAAAACCGCGATTGGTCGGCGCGATGCCATACACCAGTTTGCCATTGACGCAATAGCGTGCCGTACTCATGTTTTGCCATTAATAAAGTGATGTGGAACAAGGCTGAACCTTATCATAAATCCCGTCTTTTCTGCCGTGTAGCCGCTTAAAATTCAGGGGAAGCGACCCGCCTTAAGCAAGAATTAAAGTATTTTCTAAAGTTTATTGTACGGATGCCGTTAATAAGATAAGTCTTATTGTATGGTCATTAGTCTCAGCGAGCGTCCTTATGTCTGTATCCAACATTCAGAGCAATCTTTCAGCCTTGTTAAACAAGGCATACAGCACTGATAGCAGCAGCACTACCGACGCGATCAGCCAGCTCAGCAAACAGGCCACAGAGG
>CAYTIV010000179.1:0-4046 GCA_964437895.1 uncultured Methylotenera sp. | reverse complement strand
CTGGAATGTTGGCGCAAACGTCATTGGTTACTCAAATCAGTTTGTTTACGGTAATGAAAACAATGCTCATCAGTCAAACGCCACAGATTGTAATGCTGGTGCAGATTGCGCAGCGGGACGTGGCCGACTGAGTGGGTACTTTATTGTTAACCTCGATAGCCAGTATAACTTTGGCAATGGCTGGAAAATGTTTGCAAAAGCCACCAACATCTTTGACAAAGATTATTACATTGCTGGCCGCTTGGCGGAGTCATTGTTTGATTCAAGCGGCACATTTGGGGCAGAAGGTAAGGTACTGAGCCTTTTACCTGGCGCTCCTCGTGCGGCATGGGTTGGTTTGCGTTATGAGTTTAGTGCAAAACAATCGCTGGCTTCATACGACAAAGACTAGCTTTTTAAGGAGAGAGTGTGCTCACACAAATGTCAACCAATGATAAAGCGATACTATTCCCGCTCAGGAGAAAAGTCTTGCTGGTTGAGGATGAAGCGCTTTTTGCAAGAGCGGTGGTCAAAAGATTGCAAAAGGCGGGCTTTGAGTGTGAGCACGCTGAGTCACTCCATGATGCTAGGTTGCTTGTAAAGCAGTTTGAACCTGACATGGCGCTGTTGGACATGCGTCTTCCTGATGGTAACGGTCTGGATCTTTTGCCAGATTTCGTTGCACGAAGTATCAACACGATTGTCATGACCGCTTTTGGCGAGGTGACAGATGCGGTCAATGCAATTAAATTGGGCGCAATTGATTACCTCAAAAAGCCTATCGATCTCGAAGAGCTGCTTCTCATCATTCAAAAGAACGAAAAAACCTCAGATCTGCAGACCAGCCTTGATTATTCAAGACAACGTGATGCTGTACTGAAGGAGTCCGTTCAGTTGATTGGCGAAAGCACCGCGATGCAAAGCGTGCGTCAGCAGATATCACGTATTGCTCAATTAAGTGCGCTAAGTGATGCGGTACAACCTACGGTACTCATCACTGGTGAGACGGGAACAGGTAAAGATGTGGTGGCGAGGTATTTGCACGCGCATTGCGCAAATCACGACAAGCCATTTGTACATGTCGATTGTGCGTCACTGCCGGCAGAGCTGATAGAAAGTGAGCTGTTTGGTCATGAAAAGGGCGCATTCACAAATGCAGTTGCTTCAAGGCCCGGTTTGATTGAGTCAGCAGAGGATGGCACCTTGTTTCTGGATGAAATTGGGGAGCTGCCACTTGGCTTGCAGGCCAAATTACTTAATGTGCTGGAACGCAGAATGGTGCGACGTCTGGGGTCCACCAGAGAGCGTCCGGTGTTGGCTCGTATTATTGCCGCAACCAATCGTGATTTGTATGAAATGTCTAATGAGGGTCACTTTCGCTCAGATCTTTATTATCGATTAAACGTCATTACTTTGCAGACCCCCCCTCTGCGTGACCGTGGACAGGATTTACTGCTGTTGGCGAACTATTTCAGGCAGCTGACCGAAAAACGTTATGCGTTACCGCATCATGAGTTTAGTCCATCTGCGCTCATGGCGATACAGCAGTATCGGTGGCCTGGCAACGTACGTGAAATGAAGCACCAAATTAGTCGTGCTGTTTTAATGTGTACGCAGGCCTTAATTTCTGAACAGGATCTTGGTTTGCCACAAACGCCTGTGACACAACCGGGCATTAGCCTTAGCCATGAGCCTCAGATCACGCTGGACGGTGCAGAAAAAGCCATGCTGTTGAATGCTTTGGAGCAGTCTCGCAATAATGTTTCCAAAGCGGCGAGGCTATTAGGGATTACCCGCATGACTATGCGCTATCGCATGGATAAGCACGGCATCTCGGTCTAAGCTACGCCAATTTCAAGTGCAGCCCACCTCGCTTAAGCGAGGTGTTTTTGTTTCGGCGTATCAAGCATGTGACATAAATCAAGCCTAGTCAGCCGTCGATCAAAACGCGCATGGTATCATTGCGCTTTTAAATTGGAGCTGAAAATGATTGGTACCCCGTTAAGCGCTCATGCGACCAAAGTCATGTTATTAGGCAGTGGTGAACTTGGTAAAGAAGTCATTATTGCCTTGCAGCGTTTAGGGGTCGAGGTCATTGCGGTTGATCGTTACCAGAATGCGCCGGGCCATCAAGTGGCGCATCATGCCTATGTAATCGACATGACCGACGCTGAGGCATTGAAAGCCTTGGTGAGTCAGGTCAAGCCGCACTATATCGTGCCTGAAATCGAGGCGTTAAATACACAGGCGCTCGCAGAGATTGAGGCGACAGGCGTGACGGTCGTCCCCACCGTGCGCGCCGTGCAGTTGACCATGAATCGCGAAGGCATCCGCCGTCTAGCGGCCGAAGAACTCGCATTGCCAACATCCCCATATGCATTTGCCCGCTCAGAGGCAGAGCTTCAGTCTGCGATTGACGGTGGGATTGGCTACCCTTGTTTTATCAAGCCAACCATGTCTTCTTCAGGCAAAGGCCAGTCTCGTATTACGCAAGCGTCAGAGGTGAGCGCCGCATGGGAATATGCCGCAAGTGCCGGCCGAGTGAACCAAGGGGTGGTGATTGTAGAGGGGCAGATTGAATTCGACTACGAGATTACGTTGCTGACAGTACGTGCCAGAAATGCGGCCGGGCAGATCGAAACCCACTTCTGTGCACCTATCGGGCATGTACAAAAGCAGGGGGATTATGTGGAAAGCTGGCAACCGCAGGCCATGGCTGCTCAAGCCTTGAAAAATGCTCAGGACATCGCCAAGAAAGTCACTGATGCCTTAGGCGGGCAGGGCCTGTTTGGTGTGGAATTGTTTGTGAAAGGTGACCAAGTCTGGTTCTCTGAAGTCAGCCCTCGTCCGCATGATACTGGCATGGTCACGATGTGCACACAGCGTCTGAATGAGTTTGAGTTGCATGCACGTGCGATTCTCGGCTTGCCGGTCGATGTAGCGCAACGTGAGGTGGGTGCCAGTGCCGTGATTTACGGTGGCGCCGATGCTCAAGCGCTTGAATATCATGGGCTGGAGGCTGCATTGTCTGTGCCTAACAGTGAGATTCGATTATTTGGTAAACCGGAGTCTTTTGTGCGCCGCCGTATGGGCGTTTCACTGGCCACGGCAACTGATACCGATGCCGCCCGTGCGCTGGCTAAGCAGGCAGCTGCGCTGGTCACGCCTAAGGTTGCAGGCGTTTAATTACCATGGCGTTGAATGAGATTCAGGAGCCTAATGCGGCTAAACAGTCCCTGTTTGACTGGTTGGGTGGCGCTGAGCGAGGTACGGAAAATATCAGGCAACTGGTAGAGACCTTCTACGACATCATGGATACGGATCCAAAGGCTGCGGGTTTGCGTGCCATTCACCAACCGGATCTGACGGAAGCCCGTGAAAAACTGTTCATGTTTTTGATGGGGTGGACAGGTGGGCCGCAGTTATATATTGAACGTTATGGTCATCCGCGGCTACGCGCCAGGCATATGCCGTTTGCGATTGGTGAGTCCGAGCGTGATCAATGGATGTACTGCATGATTAAAGCCATGCATCAGTTGCAGTTTGATGAGGCACTGATGAAGCATATTGCCAATCAGCTTTATGGTGTGGCAGACTTTATGCGTAATCGCGAAGGCTAAGCTTCAGCTAAACATAAAAAAAGCCCCGTTTACGGGGCTTTTTATCATTCTGCACTGACTGATTCAGCGACCTCAACGACAGCGTTGTCTCGGCTCTCGCTTTTACCTCGCGGTTTGCTATTTCCACGTTTGGCCTGTTGGCGCGGTTGTGGTGTGGCTTTGAAGCCAAACCCACCCAGTAACGCCGCGACGACCTTACGTTTGCTGCTAGCGGTTTTGGCTGCAGGTACTGCTTTAGCTGTCGCAGTTGACGTGCTAGGTTCGTAAGGCTGCTGAAACCAGGCATCCTCTTTGCGAGGCGTTCTGCTTGTGCGCGGTTTAGCGGCGCCACTGATCGAGCTGCTGCTATTGATGTTCGCTTTTTCTTTGGGAATCTGCTTTTTAATCAGCTTTTCGATTTCATCAAAGTACTTGGTCTCATCTTCATCTATGAGTGAAATTGCCACG
>CAYTIV010000178.1:0-4067 GCA_964437895.1 uncultured Methylotenera sp. | reverse complement strand
TTTTTGCCGAACTTGAATAACAGAAACAGCAGGATAGAGGATTTGAACAGTGTCAGCCCGATAATGTCCATCCAGTTGTCACTGTGGGTGCCCAAGGTTTGGATCAGCACCAGAATCGGGATCACGGCCAGGTCTTGAAATAGCAGCACACCGATACTCAAGCGACCATGCCGAGAATTCAGGTCGACGCGTTCCATCAGGATTTTGGACACAATCGCCGTCGACGACATGGTGATGGCTGCGCCGATAATAAAAGCGGAGCTCAAACTGAGCCCGGCCAGCTTGCCCAGAACCAGGCTGGCCAGCAAGGTGAGAATCACCTGACCGCCGCCCAAGCCAAACAGAGTCTTACGCATGGCGTAAAGTTTGGGCAGACTGAACTCCAGCCCGATGCTAAACATCAGAAACACAATACCGAACTCGGCCACCTGGCGGCCGGTTTCTTCATCTTCAAGCAGGCCTAACGCGTGCGGCCCCAGCACAATGCCAATGACAAAATAGGCGAGCATGGCCGGCAGTCCGAGAATACGGAACAGGCCCACGGCAAAGACCGAGCTGGTCAGCAGTAATAATAAATGGATCAGGGAATCAAACATGCAACATTCTAAGTATTCATGGCGGGCGCTTGTAGCAGCGCCAGCAAACTATTTATATGACCTCAAAGTCAGCTACGATCACCTTTACGGCGCGATGGCAGCATCTTGCATCGTGCCACAAAACAATCTTTTATGCAAAAATTGTGCCCATTAATAAAAAAACCGTAAAAAATGTGGTGTTTGGCTTTCTTGGCGAGGCGCTCACTTGCTATACTAATTCGCTATGAATATCGCAAAATCAGGTGTCAGCCCTGTGACAAACACAGACATCGTGGCACGCGCACGCGGCGTGTTATTGCATGAGGCTGACGAAATCCGCCAATTGGCCGACCGTATAGGCAGTGCCTTTGAGGCCGCCGTACACCTGATTCTCAGTTGCCGTGGCCGTGTCGTTGTCACCGGCATGGGAAAATCCGGCCATATTGGTGGCAAAATCGCCGCCACGCTGGCCAGCACAGGCACGCCGGCGTTTTTCATGCATCCGGCAGAAGCCAGCCATGGTGACTTGGGCATGATCACCGCAGAGGATGTGGTGATTGCGCTGTCGAACTCAGGCGAAAGTGATGAAATCATCAACATTCTGCCCGCTATACGCCGGATTGGCGCCAAGATTTTAAGCATCACCGGCAGCGACGACTCCACGCTGTCCCGCGAGTCCGAGGTGCATCTGAGTGCGGCTGTCAGCCATGAAGCCTGCCCACTGGGTCTGGCGCCTACCGCCAGCACGACGGCGGCACTGGCATTGGGCGATGCACTGGCCCTGTGCGTACTGGATTTACGCGAGTTCACGGCAGAGGATTTCGCCCGATCACATCCAGGTGGTAGCCTGGGAAGACGCCTGCTGGTCAGAATCAAGGATGTCATGCGCACGGGCGAGGCCGTGCCCTGCATCGACCAACATGCCACCATACAACAAGCGATTGCAGAGATCTCTAGCAAAGGCATGGGCTTTACCGCGATTGTAGATGCCGAGCAGCGGCCACTGGGTATTTTTACCGATGGCGATCTGCGCCGTCTGTTTTTACAGGGCAACACGCATACCCACACCGCCATCCATACCGTGATGAACCCGCACCCACGCCTGCTGGGGGTGCAACAAATGGCCGTAGAAGCGGTCAAGCTCATGGAAACGCACAAGATCAACGGTTTTCTGGCGGTCAACGAAGCGCAGCAACTGGTGGGCGCGTTTAATATGCATGACTTGCTGAAAGCCAAGGTCGTTTAGATCACTGGGCGCTGGACTCCTCGCATGCTAAAACACCCTATCCTGCTACCGATTGCCTTGATGCTGTTTCTGGCGTTGCTCACCTTCTGGATCAACCAGAGTGTGCAGCTGGAAGGGATACGCCTCAATCGTCTGGGCAGACACGACCCGGACTATATGCTTTACCACTTTGTTAGCACGCGTACCGACAGTGCCGGCAATACCCGGCATGTACTGGCTGCAGCCGAGATGCGCCACTTTCCGGATAACGATTACACGGAGCTGCAACGTCCACGCTTTACCCAGTTTGGCCAAGACAAGCCCTATACGCAGATCTATGGCCAACATGGCAAGATCTCTGGCGATGGTAAACTGGTTGAGTTTATGGATCAGGTCAAAGTGATCCGGCAGGGCACGGCCGTCAAAGGCGAGATGCAGCTGCAAACCGAACGTCTGCTGCTGGAGCCGGATACGGAAACCGCCCATACCGACTTGCCGGTCACCATCCGTCAAAAACCGGCGACGGTGATTACGGCGACCGGCATGCGCTTTGATAACAAGGCAAACACCGTACAATTGTTTAACCGAGTGCATGTGCATTACGAGCGCGCACCGCTGACCCCTCAAAAAGCTGCACGCCCGGCAGCGCCTGTCACGGCAGGCAAGCCATCGGGCCGTTGATTCTGGAGAAATGAGTTGAATACGCACAAGCCATTTTTTTACGCCGCCGGCCTGACCTTGTGGGCACTGTTGCAGTGGCAAACCGGCGCCCTGGCCGAAGAGTCTGACCGCGACCAGCCGATTGAGCTGGAGGCAGACACGGTGACCGTCAATGACGCCAAAAAAATCAGCATCTATACCGGCAATGTGATCCTGAATCAGGGCACCTTGCAAATCAAAGCCGACAAAATGATTGTGCGTGAGGACCAAGACGGATTCCAGCACAGCACCTGTACGGGCAACCCAACGACTTTCAAGCAAAAGCGCACCGGCAAGAACGAGTGGATGCAAGGCAGTGGCCAGCGTATTGAATACAACGCCCGCATGGACAAAGTGCAGCTGTATACCAATGCCTGGGTCAAGCGCGGCGAAGATATCGTGACCGGTGACTACATCAGTTATGACGCCAATGCCGAATATGCCGAAGTGATCGGCGGCACCAAAGCCAACCCCAATGGCACGGCAGGCAGCCGCGTGAAGGCCACCATTCAGCCCAAAAACAAAACCACGCCGCCAGTGATCGACAATAAACCAACTGCGCAGCAGGGCCTGCGCATGAACCGCTCATTGCAGCTACGGGTGGAGCCCGCTGCCAGCGACACGTCCAGCGAACCCAAGTAAACCCTCTATCACAAAGAACGGCGCTATGCAGACCACGGCCTCCAATGATCCAAACCACTTGCATGTCAGTCACCTGAAAAAAAGTTATCAGGGACGGACCGTGGTCAAAAACACCACGCTGGAACTGCGCAGTGGAGAGGTCATCGGCTTGCTGGGCCCCAACGGCGCAGGCAAGACCACCAGCTTTTATATGATTGTGGGCCTGGTGGCCTTGGATGACGGACAGATTACCTTGAATGGTGCGGATGTGAGCCGGGCGCCCATGCATGAGCGTGCACGCATGGGCTTGGCCTATCTGCCACAAGAGGCCTCCATTTTTCGCAAAATGACGGTCACCGACAATATTCTGGCGATTTTGGAAACCCGGCCCTACAGCGATGAAGAACGCGAGGCCAGACTAGAGTCACTGCTGGATCAACTGCATATACAGCATATTCGCAACAGTCAGGCGGTCAGCCTCTCCGGCGGCGAGCGCAGACGCGTGGAGATTGCCCGCTGCCTAGCCACCGACCCCAAATTTATCCTGCTGGATGAACCCTTTGCCGGCATTGACCCGATTGCGGTAATCGAGATTCAAAAAATCATTCGTTACCTGAGTAGTCAGAATATCGGTATTTTGATTACCGACCATAACGTACGCGAGACCCTGGACATTTGTGACCGCGCCTATATTGTGAATGAAGGCGCCGTATTTGCGGCCGGAACGCCCGACGAAATCATTCAGAATGAAGGCGTGCGCGAAGTGTATTTGGGCAAGAACTTTAGGCTGTAACTTGTTATGAAGCAAAACCTGCAATTACGCATCTCACAAAATCTGGCGCTAACGCCCCAGCTGCAACAGTCAATTCGGCTGCTGCAGTTGTCTACCCTGGAGCTGAACCAGGAGCTGGAAAGCATCCTGCAAGAAAACCCGCTGCTGGAAATGG
>CAYTIV010000177.1:0-4071 GCA_964437895.1 uncultured Methylotenera sp. | reverse complement strand
TGTGGCTCTGCCATCGCTTCAAGCTCACTGGTCACAGAGTGGCTGAAAGGCAAGACACTGGATCAGGCGCAAGAAATCAAAAACGCTGCCATTGCCGAAGAGCTGGCTTTGCCACCGGTCAAGATCCATTGCTCCGTGCTGGCCGAAGACGCGATCAAATCCGCGATTGCAGACTTGAAATCCAAACAAGGGTAATCCCATGGCCATTTCACTGACAGAAACCGCAGCCAGTCGTGTGGAAAAATTTCTGGCCAACCGTGGTAAAGGTCTGGGCTTGCGCCTAGGCGTCAAAACCACGGGGTGCTCAGGCATGGCTTACACCCTGGAGTTTGTCGATGACTTGCAACCGGAGGATACGGTATTTGAAAGCCACGGCATCAAAGTGATTGTGGACCCCAAGAGCTTGGTCTACATTGATGGCACCGAGCTGGACTTCACCAAAGAGGGATTGAACGAAGGGTTCAAGTTCAACAACCCGAATGTCAAAGATGAATGTGGCTGCGGAGAATCGTTCACCGTTTAAGCAGTGCTGGTTGCTGTTAGCAGCCAGCCTTTAACGCCTCATCAGCGTCATCGACCCTTCTCGCCTATCAGTCCGCCGTTATGCAAAACTACTTCTCCCTGTTTCAGCTGCCGCAACAGTTTGCTGTCGATCTCACTCAACTGGATCATCGCTATCGTGCGTTGCAGGCTGAAGTGCATCCGGACAAATTTGTCAGCGCCACGCCTGCCGATCGTATGCAGTCCATGCAGATGGCGACGCTGGCCAATGAAGCCTATCAGACCCTGAAACAGCCCACCAGTCGGGCACGCTATCTGTTGCAATTACAGGGCATCGCCACGGATGAAGAGAATAACACCGCCATGCCAGCCGACTTTTTGATGGCGCAGATGGAGTGGCGCGAAGCGATGGATGACGCCCGCGCGCAGCAGGATGTGACTGCACTGGATGCCTTACTTAAAGAAATGCGGGCACAAGCCAAAAGCCTGCAACAGCAAGTGGCCCAAGAAATTGAAACGGCGCCGGTGCAGGCAGCCCTCACTGTGCGAAAATTACGCTTTATTGATAAAGTGAGCGAAGATGTGAATCAGTTGATCGCTCAGTTGGAAGATTAGAGTTTCATGGCCTTATTACAGATTTCAGAACCCGGTCAGTCCCCTGCCCCGCACCAGCACAAACTGGCGGTTGGCATTGATCTGGGCACCACCAACTCTCTTGTGGCCACCGTACGCAGTGGCATGAGTACGGTGCTGCACGATGAACACGGGCATGCTCTGCTGCCTTCTGTGGTGCGTTATCTGCAGGACGCCGTGATCGTGGGCCACGAGGCGCAGGCCGCACAGAGCCAGGACCCGGTCAACACCATCGTCTCGGTCAAGCGCTTTATGGGCCGCGCCCTGCACGACATCACCGACCGTGCGCATATTCCCTACCATTTTGTTGAGAACGACAGTTCACAGGGCATGCTGGAGCTAAAAACGCGCGCCGGCCTCAAGAGTCCGGTCGAAATCTCTGCCGAGATTCTCAAAACCCTTAAGGCCAGAGCCGAAACCGCCCTAGGTGGCGAGCTCACTGGCGCGGTCATTACGGTGCCCGCGTATTTTGATGATGCACAGCGTCAGGCCACCAAAGACGCGGCCAGACTGGCCGGATTGCACGTGCTGCGTCTGTTGAACGAACCGACAGCCGCTGCCGTCGCCTATGGACTGGATAATGCAGCTGAAGGCGTATATGTTATTTACGACCTCGGCGGCGGCACGTTTGATATCTCGATTTTGCGCCTGAGCAAAGGCGTGTTTGAAGTACTGGCCACCAATGGCGACTCCGCCTTGGGTGGCGATGATTTTGACCACCGCATCTACTGCTGGGTGCTGGATCAAGCGCGCAGCAAAACCAAAGACTTTAAGCCACTCAATGAAGAGGACACCCGCCTGCTGTTGACCAAGGCGCGTCAGGCCAAAGAATGGCTGACCGACAATCACGAGGCTAATATCGTCTGCAAACTGAGTAATGGCGTACTGGTTGACGAAACGCTCACCGTGAATCAGTTTGTCGCACTCACCGAACATCTGGTGATTAAAACCCTGAGCCCGACCCGTAAAGCCATGCGTGATGCGGGTCTGAGCATAGAAGACATCAACGGTGTGGTTCTGGTGGGGGGTGCGACGCGCATGCCACATATCCGGCATGCGGTGAAAGCCTTTTTCGAGCAAGAGCCACTGACCAACCTCGACCCGGATAAAGTGGTCGCGCTGGGTGCAGCCGTACAAGCGAATGTGCTGGCAGGCAACCGCAGTGGAGATGACTTGCTGCTGCTGGATGTGACCCCCTTGTCACTGGGCCTAGAAACCATGGGCGGACTGGTGGAAAAAGTCATCCCGCGCAATGCCACACTGCCTATTGCACGTGCACAGGATTTCACCACGTACAAAGACGGCCAAACAGCGATGGCTATCCACGTGGTACAAGGTGAGCGCGAGCTAGTCGCGCATTGCCGCTCATTGGCACGCTTTGAGTTGCGCGGCATTCCGGCGATGGCGGCGGGCGCAGCACGCATTCGTGTCACCTTCCAGGTCGACGCCGATGGTCTGCTCTCCGTCAGCGCCCGTGAACAAACCAGCGGTGTCGAAGCCCATATCACAGTGAAACCGTCTTATGGCTTGAGCGAAGACCAGATTACCGGCATGCTGAAAGACTCATTTGGTGCGGCAGAAAGCGATAAGGCGGCTCGCATGCTGCGCGAGGCGGTCGTCGATGCGCAGCGTCTGATCGAGTCGATTGAAGCGGCCTTAGCCACTGACGGTGACAACTTGCTCAACGCGCAGGAACGCGAAGCCATTCTCACCCACATCACCACCTTGCAAGCGACCTGCCAGGGCACAGACAGTCAGGCCGTTAAACAGGCCAGCGATGCCCTGAACCATGCCACCGAAACCTTTGCCGCACGGCGCATGGATGCGTCCGTGCAAAAAGCCCTGGCTGGCAAAAACCTGGACTCTCTGGAACTTTAATCATGCCTAAAATCACCATCCTCCCGCACACCGAACTCTGCCCTCAAGGCGCCGTGATTGAAGCCGAAACGGGCACCTCCATCTGTGATGCCCTGCACCAGCACGACATTGACATTGATAGCGCCTGTGGCGGCGTATGCGCCTGTACCACCTGCCATATCATCGTGCGTGAAGGCTTTAAATCGCTGAACGAGATTGATGAAGACGAAGAAGATATGCTGGACCGTGCCTGGGGCCTGGAGCCACAGTCACGTTTATCTTGCCAGGCCCGTTTGCAAGGCCAAGATGTGACGGTCGAGATTCCCAAATACAGTATTAATCTGGCCAAAGAAGGCCATCACTAGGCGGTTACAGCCAAAAAAAAGCCGATGCTATCAGCATCGGCTTTTTTATACCATGGTCTTTTATGCCAGGGTCTTTTATGTCAGTGTCTAGCCGATAAAGGTCTCTTCCAAGAAGTCTACCTTACCGTTAGCGATGTCATATACCGCGCCAACAATACCAATCTGCTTGGTTTGCAGCATGTCATCCACAATGTCGCTGCAACGGATAATGGTGTCGATCTGGTACTTCACGTTGAGTGCGCAAATCTTTTCGACAAAATCGCCATTCTTAGAGTTACGCTGTCCTGGGTCTGTCACCGTTTTTTCATGACGAATGGATGGCTTGATCAGGTTAATGATCTCGCCGATGTGGCCATCCTTAAAATCGTCGCAAGCCGCTTTCACCGCGCCACAAGAAGTATGGCCCATCACCACAATCAACTTGCTACCCAGATACTTGCTGGCAAACTCCAAGCTGCCGATGGCCTTGTCTGACGCAATGTTACCAGCCAGACGCACACTGAACACATCGCCCAGTGCCTGATCAAACAGCAGTTCCACCGGCGCACGGGAGTCACTGCAACTCAAAAAAGAAGCAAACGGATGCTGTTTGTCCTTGGTGATCTGGATCAGGCTCTTAAAGTCCTTATCCTGCTCACGGTCGTTCATAAAACGGCTGTTCCCTTCGATCAGAATATCCAGCGCCTCGCGTGGCGTCATCTTGTCGCGATCGAGT
>CAYTIV010000176.1:0-4123 GCA_964437895.1 uncultured Methylotenera sp. | reverse complement strand
CATTTGCGCCGCTGTTTTAACTTTTCCCACCATCGCCACCGCGACATTTGCGCTTTTACCTATACTGGCCATCCATTCACGCAAGGCGCTGATAGCGATCTCGCGCCCAATGATAATCAGTGCGACTACGGCGCCCACCCGGTGCAGCTCAACCAGCACAATCAGCGCTGCAGCGACCATGAGCTTATCGGCTACGGGGTCAAGAAAAGCCCCAAACTTGGAGGTTTGCTGGTATTTGCGGGCCCAGTAGCCATCCAACCAATCTGTAAAGGAGGCCAGAATAAACACACCGGCCGCGGTCAGGTTGACCCAATGTGCAGGCAAGCCGTTGTCGGCAACCGCGTTAGCAGGTAGGTAAAAAATACCGACAAACACCGGGATCATGCCGATGCGTAACAAGGTCAGGATATTAGGGATGTTCCACATGATTATTCGTTTTCAACGGGCTTAATGCAAGCGTTCGTAAATGGTTTGTGCCAGTGCCAGACTGATACCTTCGACCTGGGCGATCTCATCTATACTAGCACTTTTTATTGCATCCAGACCACCAAAGCGCATGAGCAACGCTTTGCGGCGCTTGGCGCCCACGCCTTCAATCTCCTCTAGGCTGGAGGTAATTCTGGCCTTGGCGCGCTTGGCACGGTGCCCGGTGATAGCAAAGCGGTGTGCTTCATCGCGAATCTGCTGTAGCAAGTGCAAGCCTTGGTTATCGACCGGCAGATTAAGCATCTCGCCGCTATCGGAAAAGATCATCGTCTCTAGGCCGGGTTTACGCTCCTCGCCCTTGGCGATACCAATCAGCAGGATATCTTCGAGCCCGACTTCCTGCATGACCTCCATCGCCACGCCAAGCTGTCCTTTGCCGCCGTCGATAAACACCAGATCTGGGCGCTTGCCCTCGCCCGCCGCGACTTTTCGATAGCGCCGCGTCAACACATCGCGCATGGCCGCATAATCATCGCCTGGCGTGATACCGGTGACGTTATAGCGGCGATACTCACTGTTTTGCATGTCGCCACGGTCAAACACGACACAGCTGCCTACCGTCGCCTCGCCCATGGTGTGGCTGATATCAAAACACTCGATACGTTCTGTGCCTTCGGACAGGTTGAGTGCCTCGCGCAGGGCCAGCAAGCGGGCCTGCTGGCTGGCAGACGTTGCCAGGCGCTGCTGAAGGGCTAGCTCGGCATTGGTTTGCGCCATCCTCAGCCAGACTTTTTTATCGCCAATCGCATTGGTCAGCACGCGTATTTTGCGCCCTGACTGCTCGCTCAGCACGTCTTCGAACTCGGTCTTATTGACCTCGGCACCACATACCAGCAAGGGCGGCGTGTTTTGCGCCTGGTAATACTGGGTCATGAACGCTTCTACGGTCTCTACCAACTCGGCATCTTGGCTATTTTTGGGGAAAAAGCTCTTATCTCCCAAATGGCGTCCGCCGCGAATCATGACCAGATTGATACAGTGCTGCCCCTCGATTTCGGCACAGGCAATCACATCCGCATCGCTCACGCTAAAGTCGCTGACAAACTGTTTCGCCTGCACCTGACGCAGCGCCTGTATGCGGTCACGCAAAATGGCAGCCTGCTCATACTCCATCGCCTCCGCTGCCGTGTTCATGCCTGTGGCCAGCGCGTCGATCACCTCGCTGGTTTTACCCAGTAAAAACATGGCGGCATGGCGCACATCCGCAGCGTAATCCTCTTCAGAGATCAAATGCACACAGGGCGCGGTACAGCGGGCAATTTGGTATTGCAGACAAGGGCGCGAGCGGTTTGAAAATACGGTATTTTCACAGGTACGCAGTTTGAAGACTTTTTGCAGCAGCTGAATACTCTCGCGTACCGCGGGCGAACTGGGGAAAGGACCGAAATACTGGTGACCCTTGCGCTGGGTGCCTCGATGAAAAGCCAACCGGGGATAAGCATCCCCGGTCAGTGAGATGTAGGGATAGGATTTGTCGTCGCGAAACAAGACGTTGTAACGCGGCATCAGCCCCTTGATCAGATTATTCTCAAGCAGGAGCGCCTCGGCTTCGGAGCGCGTGACCGTGGTCTCGATATTGGTAATCTGCGACACCATCATTTTGGTGCGCGGACTGGCTAGGTTCTTATTAAAGTAACTGGAAACCCGTTTTTTCAGGTCTTTGGCCTTGCCCACATAAATGACGGTATTTTCCGCATTCAGCATGCGGTAAACCCCGGGGAGATTGGGCAGGTTTTTGAGGATGGGCTTGGCATCAAACATGCGTGTATTTTACACGCATGTTTGCAGGTTAAAAGCCACTAGCCCAGGAGTTCTCCACCAATCGCCCAGTCCTCATACTCCACCTCTTCAAACACGATATAGGTGTAGTTAGCAGGCTTATGGGCATGCTTTTGCAGCGTTTCGGTGATTTCCTTGG
Source organism: uncultured Methylotenera sp. (assembly GCA_964437895.1). Lineage (GTDB taxonomy): Bacteria > Pseudomonadota > Gammaproteobacteria > Burkholderiales > Methylophilaceae > Methylophilus. Next base: position 1,719 of record CAYTIV010000176.1, on the reverse strand, counting down.
CGATGAGTTTTTTTTGCTCTTTGGTCACAGACCCGGCCAGTTTAATGTTGACGTATGGCATAGCTCGCTCCTTTACTTGATGGCAATGAAATGACGTTTTAATGTGCATGCGGGGGCTGCCCGTGACGGATGTCACGAATCAGGTTGAGGGTGACCACCAGCAATAACAATGAAATCAATATCGAAAGCAGCGGGTCTACGGCCATCCAACCGGTAAAGGTGATCACGACGCCAGCCACCACTGTACTGACCGAACCGAGCAGATCGCCCAGCACATGCAGAAAGGCGGCCCGGTGATTGAGGCTCTTATCCCCATAATGATGCACATGCTGATGATGCATGTGTTTAGCCACGTAGAGATTGACCAGCAAGCCAAGCAGCGCAATCACACTCACCGTGCCGCCAGCCACGATTTCGGGCTGCTGCAAGCGATGTACCGCTTCAATCACAATCCAAGCAGTCACCAGCAACATGGAGACCGCGTTAATCATGGAGACGCGCAGCTCAACACGGTGCGAGGCCGGATGACCGATACGGGCCTGATGAGCAGCCCACATCGCTAGCCCCAGTGCCAGCACATCAAACAGCATGTGCCAGGCATCACTGAGTAGGGCCAGCGAATGGCTCCAGTAGCCACCGGCAAACTCTACCCCGGTAAACAGGGCAATGGCGATAAAGGGAATCCCAAACGGATTTTTGTCAGCAGGCTGCTTAGAGGCATGTGCATGGCCGCCATGTGCGCAACAGTCGTGCGTATGGGCGTTATGTGAGTGATGATCGTGTTTCATGTCTGCATGCTAATGCAAATCACACCTGGTTCACAAGGGGCCTGCAGCGGTGCTGCGGCAGGTTTGCGCGTTGTGGCTTATAATGGCGCCTTCTTGAGAGTACAACCATGTTAAGTTACCGTCACGCCTTTCATGCCGGCAATCATGCCGATGTTCTAAAACACTGGATTTACAGCCTGGTGCTGGATTACTTCAATCAAAAAGACAAGGCTTATTGGGTGGTGGATACGCACGCTGGCGCGGGCCTCTATCAACTCGACAGCACGGTCGCCAACAAAACAGCCGAATATGTGGATGGTATACAGCGCGTGCAACAGAGCCAGCCTCCGGCCGCCTTTGCCAGCTATCTGGAAGCCGTGAGTGCTGCAGCACAAGGCCACCCCAACCTCTATCCCGGTTCACCCTGCATCGCCAGCTACTTTTTAAGCCCACTGGACAAGCTGCGCCTGTTTGAGTTGCATCCGGCCGATGCCGTGTTGCTGGAACAGCAATTCGAAGGGCAGAAAAGACAGGTTTCCGTACAACAGAAAGACGGCTTTGAGGGCATCAAGGCCTGCCTGCCACCGCCCACCAAACGCGGTATTGTCTTGATCGACCCGCCTTATGAGGTCAAAGATGATTATCAGCGCGTGGTAGAGTGCATCAAGGACAGCCTCAAACGCTTTTCTACCGGCACTTACCTAATCTGGTATCCCCGCCTGCAACGGCCAGAACCCGCGCAGATGATAGAAAAACTACGTGCCCTGGATACCGACTACCTGCATGTCACCCTGGATGTACAGGCGCCTTCCGCAGAAGGCTTTGGTATGCACGGCAGCGGTATGTGGGTGATTAATCCCCCGTGGACACTGCGCCAGAACGTGGAGCCACATCTGCCCTGGCTGGCCAAGCTTTTGGCGCAAGACAATGCAGCCCGCGCACGTTGCGAAGG
>CAYTIV010000175.1:0-4133 GCA_964437895.1 uncultured Methylotenera sp. | reverse complement strand
GTGCCGTGTTTGGTGAGCAAAGCCGTGCCGCGATTGCCTCGACCAAATCGCTCTCCGGGCATGCGCTGGGCGCGGCTGGGGTGAATGAGGCGATTTACACCTTGCTGATGATGCAACATGGTTTCATTGCGGCCTCTGCCAACATCGAGACCTTGGATCCAGCCGCTGAGGGACTGAATATCGTTCGTACACCGATCAGTGGTGCCAAAGTTGAAACGGCATTGTCCAACAGCTTTGGTTTTGGTGGCACCAATGCCACACTGACGCTGTCGACCAAGCGCCTGTAGTCGTTATCAGATCAAAAAAGGCCGCGCGTGTCAGTCACGGGCGGCCTTTTTTTTGAGCTTACGTTTCGAGTTTTTGAGGTGGCGTTTTGAGCCAGTCTAACAGCCACTGCCGTCTATGCTAACGTTAAGACTGCCGCTGTTATCAGCGTTCACCGAAATGGTGTAATCCAGTTTGCAATGATTTGGATCCCTGGCGCCTAGTAGCACGTATCGTGCATGGTTGCTGTCTGATTGTGCAGTTTGCAGCGTAAACCTGCCCACGTCCACCAATTGGGTCAGGCTGCCAGCGCCATCCGCTTGACCTGCTGTGCCCACAGGATAGCCATGACTGAAGTAAATGGTGTGCCCCTCAATGCTGGTTGAGGGCGTGCCGCTATTGCTGTTGCATGGCGCGTCTGACAAGCAAGTGCCTTTGGCCATGGTAGCGACGGACAGAACGGTGGCTCTGAATGATTGCAGAGAGGCGAGTCTGGCTCGGCTGTCAATCTGTGACATGCGCGCATAGGCGGTGGCCGCCAGCGCTGATAGAATCAGCACAGCGACCACCATTTCGATGAGCGTAAACCCGTATGGTTTGTCAGTGAAATTTTTCATTGCGCACGATCATATCGTACACAGAAAAAACTTTCTAAGATTCTGAGTTGAATGTTGCCTGGATTAACCAAGGATTACACATGTTTTTGTTTAAACGCACTTTTTGGCTGGTTCTGCTAGCGTTAATGTTGACACACTGTATGACCATGAGCACGCGTACGGTCACACTTAATAATGCGCAGTTGCAGCAAAAACTCAATCAAAAGCTGGCCAAGCCGCTCACCGTGCTGAAGGTGTTTCATGTGCAGTTTTCAAATGCGCAGGTTGCACTGGATGGTACTTCAGGAAGAATGCATGCCTTGATGGATGCCGCAGTGCAGAGTGACCTGATGGCGACGCCCGCCGCAGGCAAGTTGGGCGTTTCTGGGGTGGTGCGTTTTGATCCGGCCATGAATGCCGTGGTGTTGGATCAAACTGCGATTGACAGTTTTCAGCTAGATGGCGCGCAGGCAGGCTGGAATAACCTACTGCAATCCCTGGCTAAAGACCTAGGCAGGAAATGGTTGGGGCAATGGGTGCTGTACGAAGTCAAACCCGAAGACCTGACTTATGCTGGCAAGCGTTATCAGCCTGCAGATATTCAGGTGACTGCTGACGGTTTGCAGGTGACACTTAAGCCGCAGTAATCAGCGCGGACTCCAGCAGCAGGGCAGCGACCACTTTGCGGCCCTCGGCCGCTAAAATATTAAAAGTGCGGCAGGCTGCGGCCGTGGTCATGCATTCGATGGCAATCTGGGCGGACTGAAAAGCCTGGGTCTGTTTAGGATGGATAAAGCGCTGTTTGTCACCCGTCCCTAGCAATACAACCTCTGGCTCAAAGGTCAATATAGGGGCGAGTGCCTGTGCGTCCAGCGCTTCCCAAGGCCCCTGAAACCACTGTGGCTGAAAAGCTTGTGTGCTGACTATCAGTGGTTGTGAGTAGCGCTGCTGATTGATGGTGACGGCCTCGCTGTCGACGCCGTTGATTTGATAGTGCTGTTCGCTACTGTGCAAGTGTAGTTTCATAAGTTGGAATCCTGAAGTCTGTGGTCAGGCAGGCTGTTAAAAAGCGTGAATCACCCTCGTGGGACAGCAGGGAATACGCCGCAGTTTCATTGATGTAACAAGGGTTTGCAGGTAGAATGAAAGTTTTACTTTAAGAGCTTAACACACGCCAGATGTGTTTGTTAACCAGCGATGAAGCCAGTCAATAAATCCAGCAAACTCAGTAATGTCTGTTACGACATCCGCGGCCCTGTATTACAGCGCGCACGCCAGATGGAGGAAGACGGGCAGCGCATTATCAAGCTGAATATCGGTAACCCGATGCCTTTCGGTTTCAATGCGCCAGAAGAAATCGTTCAGGACGTGATTCATAATATGGATCAGGCCTCTGGCTATACGGATTCCAAAGGCTTGTTCGCGGCGCGCAAAGCCATCATGCACTACACCCAGCAAAAAAACATTGCCGGGGTAACGATTGATGACATCATCATTGGTAATGGCGTTTCTGAGCTGATTGTGATGGCCATGCAAGGCCTGCTCAACAATGGTGATCAAGTGCTGGTGCCCATGCCGGATTATCCGCTGTGGACAGCAGCCGTTAATCTGGCCGGTGGTACAGCGCGTCATTACGTGTGTGACGAGCAGTCAGGCTGGTTGCCTGACCTGCAGGATATCGAGAACAAGATTACGGCCAATACCAAAGGCATCGTCATCATCAACCCGAATAATCCGACAGGTGCGCTTTACCCCAAAGAGACCCTTGAAGGCATCATCGAAATCGCCCGTCATCATGGCTTGGTGATCTTTGCCGATGAAATCTACGACAAGGTGCTGTATGACGGCAACACGCATACCTCGATCGCCTCGCTGGCCGATGATGTGCTGTTTGTCACGTTTAACGGCTTGTCCAAGAACTACCGTGCCTGCGGCTATCGCTCAGGCTGGATGATTATTTCTGGCGATAAAAAAGATGCCAAAGACTATATTGAGGGCCTCAATATGCTGGCCTCCATGCGTCTGTGTGCGAACGTCCCTGGCCAGTTGGCGATACAGACTGCACTTGGCGGTTATCAGAGCATCAACGATTTGGTGGCGCCTAGCGGCCGTCTTTGCAAGCAACGCGATCTTGCTTATGAGATGCTGACCGCCATGCCTGGGGTCACTTGTGTCAAACCGCAGGCGGCCATGTATCTGTTCCCCAAATTGGATCCTGTCATGTATCCCATCCAGGATGACCAGCAGTTTATTCTGGACTTGTTGCTGGAAGAGAAAGTCCTGCTGGTACAGGGGACGGGCTTTAACTGGAAAACGCCTGACCATTTCAGGGTGGTATTCCTGCCTAACGTCGATGATCTGACCGAAGCCATGACCCGTATTGGGCGCTATCTGGAAAGTTATCGAAAGAAACATTCAAAATAAGGCACGCTGCTGAGCGTGTCATCAATGGTGAGTAAGCGTATGAAAGAATTAAAAGTAGGGTTGTTGGGCATAGGCACGGTAGGTGGTGGCACTTATCAGGTGTTGACGCGCAATCAGGCGGAGATTGCCCGCCGCATCGGTGGCAACATCCGTATCGTGCAGGTGGCAGATCGCAACCTTGCGCTTGCCAAACAAGTGACCGGTGACCAAGTGGCCGTGACGGATGATGCCTTCGCTGTCGTCAATAATCCTGAAATTGATGTGGTGATCGAGCTGATTGGTGGCTACACCGTGGCCAAAGAGCTGGTGTTGACAGCGATTGCCAATGGCAAGCATGTGGTCACAGCCAACAAAGCGCTGTTGGCCGTACACGGCAATGAGATTTTCAAGGCTGCCGCAGAAAAAGGCGTGATCGTCGCTTTTGAGGCCGCTGTGGCCGGGGGTATCCCAATTATCAAGGCCTTACGTGAGGGCTTGAGCGCCAACAAAATCGAATGGGTGGCCGGTATTATCAATGGCACAACCAACTTTATTCTGACGGAAATGCGTGACAAAGGCCTGGCCTTTGCCGATGTGCTTAAAGAAGCCCAGCGTTTAGGCTATGCCGAAGCTGATCCAACATTTGATGTGGAAGGCATAGACGCCGCACATAAGCTGACCATTATGGCCAGCATTGCTTTCGGCATGCCTATGCAGTTTGAACAGGCGTATACCGAAGGCATTACCAAGCTGACGGTACAAGATGTTCAGTATGCTGAGGAGCTGGGCTACCGCATTAAGCTACTGGGTATCAGCAAGAAAACCGATGCTGGCGTAGAACTGCGCGTACATCCGACCTTGATTCCGGAA
>CAYTIV010000174.1:0-4214 GCA_964437895.1 uncultured Methylotenera sp. | reverse complement strand
ATGAAGTTTATTGACGAAGCGACCATCAAAGTCTACGCCGGTGACGGTGGTAACGGGGTGGCTACTTTTCGCCGCGAGAAGTACGAGCCCATGGGTGGGCCCAATGGGGGCGATGGTGGCCGCGGAGGCTCCATTTTTGTCGTGGCCGACCGCAACATCAATACGCTGGTAGATTACCGCTACACCCGCACGTTCAAAGCCCAGCGCGGCGAGAACGGCAGTGGCTCTGATTGCTACGGTAAAGGTGGCGAAGATATGGTGCTGCGTGTCCCCGTCGGCACCACCATCAGTGACAAGGCTACAGGTCAGATGATGGTCGACCTCAGTGAAGATGGCCAAAAAGTCTTGATGGCCAAAGGCGGGAATGGCGGTCTGGGCAATATCCACTTCAAAACCAGTACCAACCGTTCGCCTAGGCTGTGTACCAAAGGCGATCCGGGTGAATCATTCGAGCTCTATCTGGAACTCAAGGTCCTCGCTGACGTGGGCTTGTTGGGCATGCCTAATGCAGGTAAGTCCACTTTTATCCGCTCAGTGTCTGCGGCTAAGCCTAAAGTGGCTGATTATCCGTTTACCACGCTGCACCCCAATCTGGGCGTAGTACGTGTCGACAGTAATCGCAGCTTTGTGATTGCCGATGTGCCTGGACTTATCGAAGGGGCAGCAGAAGGGGCAGGTTTGGGCCATCAGTTCCTGCGTCATTTGCAACGGACCTCTTTGCTGTTGCATCTGGTCGATCTGGCGCCGTTTGATGAGTCCGTCGATCCTGTGCAGGAAGCCAAAGCCATCGTCAATGAACTCAAAAAATACGACCAAGAGCTTTACGACAAGCCACGCTGGCTGGTGTTGAATAAAATCGACATGCTGGAAGACAGTGCAGAAAAAGTCGCTGCGTTTGTCAAAGCGTATGGCTGGCAAGGGCCGGTGTTCCCCATCTCGGCGATTAGTGGGCTGGGCTGTCAGGCGCTCACCTATGCCATCATGGATCATATCGAGCAGTCACGTGCCGCGCGTGAGGCGGAACCGAGCGCGGCGCCAAATATCAGCGAATAAGGCTTATGAGCGTTTCACTGATACAAGACAGCAAAACGCTGATTGTCAAAGTCGGCTCCAGCTTGGTCACCAATAACGGCCAGGGGCTGGATAGAGCCGCCATTGCCGCATGGGCGCAACAAATCAGTGCGCTGGTGAAACAAGGCAAACAGGTAGTGCTGGTTTCCAGTGGTGCTGTGGCCGAGGGCATGCAACGCCTGGGCTGGAAAAAACGTCCGGTCGAAGTCAATGAACTGCAGGCCGCCGCCGCCGTCGGTCAGATGGGCTTGGTACAAATGTACGAGCAATGTTTCGCTCAGCACGGGCTGCATACCGCGCAACTGCTGCTCACGCATGAAGACCTGGCAGACCGTAAACGCTATTTGAACGCCCGTTCAACGCTGCGTACCTTGCTCGATCTACGCGTGATTCCCATCATCAACGAGAACGATACCGTGGTCACCGAGGAGATCCGCTTTGGGGACAATGACACCCTGGGTGCGCTGGTGGCCAATTTAATCGAGGCCGATGCCCTGATTATTCTGACCGATCAAAAAGGGTTGTACTCTGCAGATCCACGCAAAGATCCCTATGCTGTGTTTGTGAATTTTGAAACTGCAGGCAATCCGGCACTGGAAAGCATGGCCGGTGGTGCAGGTAGTGCAGTGGGGACCGGCGGTATGCTGACCAAGATATTAGCGGCCAAGCGTGCTGCGAATAGCGGTGCGCATACCGTGATTGCCTCAGGGCGTGAGCCAGAAGTGTTGGTGCGGCTGAGTCAGGGTGAAGCGATTGGTACGCATCTTAAAGCGGGTCAGATGAAAACGCTGGCAAAAAAACAGTGGCTGGCCGACCATTTGCGTGTAGGCGGCAAATTGGTGTTGGATGATGGCGCCATGACCGTTTTACTCAACGAGGGCAAGAGTCTGCTGCCCATCGGGGTGGTGGACGTGCAGGGCCAGTTTGAACGTGGAGATGTGGTTGCCTGTGTGGATGCGCAGGGGCAAGAGCGCGCGCGTGGCATTGTCAATTACAATGCCAACGAGGTGCGTCGCATCAAACGCAAACCCAGTAGTGAAATCGAGCATGTGCTGGGCTATGTAGAAGAAAAGGAACTGATACACCGTGATAATCTGGTTCTGCTTTAATCGGCAGTGACTGCGACAGCAGTCGCCATGGTGTGCGTTGGGTACAAACAATAGAGAGTGGGCAGGGTAATAATATGAGTAAACCTTTAGTGGCCATTATCATGGGGTCGGACAGCGACTGGCCGGTCATGAAAAATGCGGCGCAAATGCTGGCTGATTTTGGCGTCCCTTATGAAGCGCGTGTGGTGTCTGCACACCGTACACCGGATCTGATGTTTCAGTTTGCAGAATCTGCATCTACCAACGGTTTTCAGGTGATTATCGCCGGCGCGGGTGGCGCAGCCCATTTGCCAGGGATGGTCGCAGCCAAGACGACCTTGCCAGTACTCGGCGTGCCTGTGCCTTCTAAACACTTGCAGGGGCAGGACTCATTGCTGTCTATCGTGCAAATGCCTAAAGGGATTCCTGTAGCCACCTTTGCGATTGGTGATGCTGGTGCTGCCAATGCGGGACTGTTTGCAGTGGCCATGCTGGCTAACCAAGATGCGGCACTGGCAGCCAAGCTGACTAGCTTCCGTCAAAAGCAGTCTGAAAAAGTACATGCGATGGAGTTGAGCGAAAAACCATGAACACGACTGTGATTCAACCTTCAGCTATGTTGGGGATGCTAGGGGGCGGCCAGCTCGGTCGCTTTTTTGTCATTGCCGCCCATGAAATGGGTTACAAGGTGACCGTGCTTGATCCGGACAAGAATAGTCCGGCTGGCATGATCGCTGATGTGCACTTGTGCGCCGCTTACGATGACCCTGCGGCATTGCAGACCATGGCCAACACCTGTCAGGCCATCTCTACCGAGTTCGAAAATGTGCCCGCTGAAACACTGGCGACCTTGGCTAAATCCACCGTCGTGCACCCCAGTGCCGAGGCGGTTGCCATTGCGCAGCATCGCATCCGTGAAAAAACATTCTTTAAAGAGTCTGGTTTGCCCGTTGGCCCCTTTGTGCCGGTGAGCACAGAAGGCGATTTGCCGGAGGATGGCGACATGTACCCGGCCGTGCTCAAAGTGGCGCGCTTTGGCTATGATGGCAAAGGCCAGGCACGCGTGGCGGATCGTGCGCAGGCCGTGGCTGCCTTTCAGGCGTTCAAGCAAGAAGTCTGCGTGCTGGAAAAAATGTTGCCCCTAGACCTCGAGGTCTCTGTGGTGCTGGCGCGTGATGTGCATGGCAATATTGCGGCCTTTCCTACCGCCGAGAATAGCCATCTGAACGGTATTTTGGATGTGAGTATCGCACCGGCACGCTGTTCTGAGGTAATTAAAGCCAACGCGCAAGAGTTAGCCAAAAAGCTGGCTACCAAGCTCAACTATGTAGGCGTGTTGGGGGTAGAGTTTTTTGTCGTGGGTCATCAGTTGCTGGTGAATGAGATTGCGCCCCGTCCGCATAACTCTGGCCATTACACTATTGATGCCTGCGTCACTAACCAGTTTGAGCAACAGGTCCGTGTCATTACCGGGCAAAAGCTGGGCAGTCCGCGTTTGCATAGCCCGGCCGTCATGGTGAATATTTTGGGAGACAGCTGGCTGTACAGTGGGCAGCAGGTTGAGCCGGCATGGGACAAGGCATTTGCCCATGGTGATCTAAAAATGCATCTGTACGGTAAGCACGAGCCCCGTAAAGGCCGTAAGATGGGCCACTTTACCGTGATCGGTGAAGATGCGCAGGCCGTACTCAATGCAGCCAAGGTGGCTCGTAGCGAATTGCATATTGGTGAATAGTCGATACCAAGTACGGTGTTGATGAAAAAAGCCCGGTGAGTCCGGGCTTTTTGTTTGCCTGCGTAAGACTGCGCGTCGCCCCCGCCACGCAGGTGTTGGTTTAAACCAATATCTATGAGGGCATGCTATCTATGACGGCGTACTACCTGGGAGGGGCTACGCGCAAGTATCAGGCAATAAAAAAGCCGGACAAATGTCCGGCCTTTTTAGTGTATGCACCCCTACTGAAATTATTCAGCGGCTTTTTTCGCGCGAGGCTTAGCAACTTTTTTAGCTGGTGCCGCTTCGGCTTTAGGTGCAGCTGCTTTTTTCACAGAAGC
>CAYTIV010000173.1:0-4230 GCA_964437895.1 uncultured Methylotenera sp. | reverse complement strand
GGTGGATACACCCTGATTGGCCAGCGCATCGGCGCGCTCATTGCCTGCGTTACCAGCATGACCACGTACCCAAATCCACTCGATCTGATGGACGGCAGCCACGGTATCCAGCAGCTGCCATAAATCCGCATTTTTGACCGGTTTTTTATCGGCAGTCCGCCATTGTTTGAGTTTCCAGCCTTTGATCCACTCCGTCATGCCTTTTTGTACATAACTGGAGTCGGTGTAAACGCGGACTTGGGAAGGTTTTTTCAGTGCCTGCAGGCCTTGAATCACCGCCATCAGTTCCATGCGATTATTGGTGGTGAGCGCCTCACCCCCATACAGAGACTTTTCATGCTGACCCGCCTTGAGCCAAACGCCCCACCCGCCTACGCCTGGGTTTCCCTTGCAGGCGCCATCAGCGTACATTTCTATCCATTGTTGTGTCGACATCCGCGCATTCTAACTGTTTTTGTACACTGGAGCGCCCCTTTCTCACCTGTAGCGCGTGGTTTAACGCGGTCTTTTTCCACTCAGGTTTGAGCAGGCGCACATTCAGTACGCGCTTTTTGGCAATCAGGCAATACACGCCCCCTGTCAGGCCACACGTACGCCACCCCCATTGTTCTAGCCATGACTGTCTGGCCAGCCAATTAGCGTCGTTAATCGGCAGCGCGTGCATGAGGCAACGGCTTTGAATCACCTCAAAACCCAACACATTGAGCCAGTCACGAATGCGCCAGGCAGTAAACAGCCGTTGAAACTGCCCGGCCTGCTTTACGCTGCCGTAACGCGCACGCAAACCTAGCGTACTCATGGGCGTGATGCCGGTCAGCATCAAGGTCCCCTCAGGCACCAACACTCTAAATACCTCGCGCAAAGTCTGTTGCGGATCAGCACACTGCTCAAGCACATGCGGCAGACACACCAGATCAACCGATTGTTCGGCAAACGGTAAAAACTCACTTTCACACACCAGGCTGGCTTGCGAAGTCGGCGACACTTGTACAGAGTGCTTGTAAGGGATACGGCATTGCGCCAGTAAATCATGCGCAGGCCACCCTATTTGCAAGGCATGAAAACCGAATACATCCGCCACGGTATGTGCGTAGAGCGGAATTTCCTGCTGAGCCATATATTGACCCAGCGGCATCCTGTCAAAGGGGTCTGATGCGTTCATGGCGGCAAGCGAGCTCCGATCAAAATCGAGGATGGTCCGGCAAGCCCGTCAGTGATGTATTGACAAGCGCGCCCGTTTTTTAAATGATGGGGGATGTGCCAAACTTCTGCAAGCCTCGATATCACCCCGCTACCAGCCTTCAGTGACAACTACTTGTGGTTACTGCATCAACACGGATATGCCCTGATTGTGGACCCCGGTGAGGCCGAGTGTGTCGAGCAGGCGTTGTCTCAAGCAAAGCTGACACTGGCGGGGATTTTGCTCACGCATCACCATGCTGACCACGTGGGTGGCGCTGCGGCCCTGCAGCAACATTGGCAATGTCCGGTGTTTGCGCCTGAGAGTCCGCACCCGGCTTACCAGACGCTGCAGGCGACCCGTGTGGTGCCTGGCGCAATGCTTAAGTTGGATCATTTTCCTGATATGCACTGTGAAGTGCTGGGCCTACCAGGCCACACACTGGACCACATCGCGTACTATATAGACCACAAGCACTTGTTCAGTGGCGACGTCCTGTTTGGTGCAGGGTGCGGGCGGCTGTTTGAGGGGACTCCTGCGCAGATGCTAGACTCTTTACAAAGCATCGCTCGCCTGCCGGCTGATACACTGATTTATCCAGCCCATGAGTACACACTGCATAATATTGCTTTTGCGCTGGGCATAGAGCCTGACAATGGTGCGCTGCAACACCGCGCCAGCGAAGCGCAGGCACTACGTGCGCAGGGCAAGCCGACATTGCCGACATCATTGGCGCTGGAGCGCGCCACCAATCCATTTTTGCGTTGTGAGTTGCTATGCCATACCCCTGTGTTTGCGGGCTGGTCTGCGTTAGAGGTATTCACCGAGTTACGTGCACGACGCAATGTGTTTTGAGCACGACAAACATCCTCACGACAAAGACTTGTCTGACAGAGAAATTAACGTAAAATGATGTCCTCCTTAAAGCGCATGTATGCGTTACGCCAATCTCATGCTGGTTGGCATGGCCAAACGGGCCTTCCGGTTTCATCAATGCATGCACAAGCTGATCCTGCGGTCGGTCTGTGCGTCAGCCTCAGGATTAAGTATTACCGTCATGCGTTTTAGAAAATTACTGCTCTCTGCCGTGCTGTCTGCCTTTCCCTTCGTGGCATACGCGGGCGCAGTGGAACCTGCCAGCTTACCGGATGACTCCAGCAGTTACGATGAGAGCTATGGCGGCCCCGAAACCGAAGGCTATGGCTCCAGCTATCAGTTCGAGGATAGCCTATCACTGCAATCCAGCCTGTGGGACCGCGTCAGAGATGGCTTCAACATGCCGGATGTTGACTCCGCCTATACCAACAAACACGAGCAATGGTATGCCTCGCGCCCAGACTATGTTTCACGCATGCTGGAACGGAGTAAAAAATATCTGTATCACATTGTGGTTGAAGTCGAAAAACGGGGCATGCCGACTGAAATTGCGCTGTTGCCTATGATTGAAAGCGGGTTTAACCCCAAGGCATTGTCCACCAGCAAGGCCTCCGGCATCTGGCAGTTTATTCCCTCGACAGGTAAAGATTTCGGGCTCAAGCAGAACTACTGGAAAGACTCCAGAAAAGATGTCACGGCGGCAACACAGGCCGCACTCAACTATCTGCAAAAACTGCATACCATGTTTGGAGCCTGGGATCTGGCATTAGCCGCCTACAACGCTGGCGAGGGGACCGTGGCGCGGGCCATTGAGCGCAATCGCCAACTTGGCCTGCCGACAGACTATCAACACCTCTCCCTGCCAGAGGAGACGCGTAACTACGTGCCCAAGTTGCAGGCCATTAAAAACATCATCTTTAGGCCTGAGGAATACGGCCTGACCCTCAATGAGATTCCCAATCGCCCTTACTTCACCACCGTGCAGGCGCCTAATAAAATTGACGCCAAGCTGGCAGCTGAGCTGGCCGGCATCTCGCTGGAGGAGTTCAGTGCACTAAATCCCAGCTTTACGCGTCCTATTCTGATTACGGAAAGCAGCAGTCAGAAGCTGTTGCTACCCACTTGGGCGGCCAGTAACTTTACCAATAATCTGAATGGCTATAATCGCCCACTCTCCAACTGGCATAGCTATCAGCCCAAGCGCGGCGAACGCCTGGGGGCCATTGCCAACCAGTTTGGCATCAGTATTTATGAACTGAGCGCTACCAATAATCTCAAACCTAACCGCAACCTGATTGTACGCCGGCCGCTGTTGGTCCCTGCCAGCGTGCAGTCCAGCCAGACGCGTCCAATTGACGTCGCCGCCATGGCGCAACTGCCGATTGAAGTACCGGTTGAAAAAGAACCGGCCAGCCAGAGTACAACGATCTCGCACAAGGTCAAAGCTGGTGAGACACTGGCGACGCTCGCCAAGCGTTACGGGGTGAGCAGCAAACAGATCATGCAGCAGAACCACCTCAAGTCCAAAAAGCTGGCCACAGGTCAAGAGCTCAAATTTGAAAAACAGGATAATGGCGGGAACTCGGAAAAAACACGTGACTCGAAGTCAAGCAAAAGCCAAGATGTAAGCAAGCGCCATGACAGCAAAGCGAACGATAAAAGCAGTCACAGCAAAACCAGTAGCAAAGCCAGCAGTAAAAGTAGCAAGCGCAGCCAGCCCAGTGAGCCGGCTGCACGCAAAAAAAGTTCGAGCACGCACAGTAAAAAAAGCACCTCCAGCAAACACTGACCACTGACCTTAATTTATGCGCCACTCTGCTCAGTTAGCGACCACGCCCAATTGCAACACCGAGCGCTACAAGGTTGCAAGGGCGGTGTTATCCGGCATGCTGGCATGCTTGCTGATCTCTTGTGGTGAGCAGGCCCCACCAAAAAACACCGCTTTACTGTCACACAGCTATCCGGCGCAACCGGGAGGCACGCTGATTAGTGCCATGCCTTCAGATCCCAGCAGCATGATAGGCATGGTAGCGGGCGAATCCGCCTCCTTAGCCATAGGCGCGCATTTATTCAATGCACTGCTCAAGTATGACCAGAACCTGGATTTGGCCGGTGAGTTGGCATCCAGCTGGCAAGTCTCCGCGGATAAAAAAACCATTACGTTCACACTGCAG
>CAYTIV010000172.1:0-4252 GCA_964437895.1 uncultured Methylotenera sp. | reverse complement strand
GGCGGCGTGAAAACTGCCGAAAGTAAAGGCATGCAGGGTTTGTGCTAACAATAGCCAGCCCAGATGATCAGGCAACTGTCCCATCATAGCAAAGCGCACCACGCCAATACACAGACTCGCCAGCAATATGGTTTTAAGTTTGAAGCGCGACATGATCCACGGCGTTTTGATGAAAATGCCAATCTCGCAAATCACGCCCAGCCCCCACAACCAGCCGATCATGCCTTTGCTATAGCCATGCTCGGACAGATAAATCGAGTAGAAGTTATACATCAGCCCATGTGCGGTGACCATCATGGCACAGCCAATCAGCAAGGACATCACCGTGGGCTGCCGCAAAATCTGCCAGACAGAAAAATGGTCATGCGCGTGCGGTGGCACATGGGCCTCGGGCAGCTTAAGCGTCAACCCAAACAGCCCGCATTGCACGATCAAGATAAACCAGAGCAAGCTGTGTATGCCAAACCAGTCGGTCAAATAGCCCAACAGGACTGAGGCCACGATAAATCCCCACGAGCCCCAAAGCCGAATCTTGCTGTAATGCCCGTTAGTACTGGCCAGATGCGCCAGCACCAACGACTCTGACAGCGGCAAGGTGGAGCTGGTAAACAGGCTGAGCGCGATCATGACAACAAACATGGTGACAAAGTCGTGCGCCCAGAAGATGGCCACAAACCCCAATAACCCCAGAAACGCGGTGGTGCGTATCCAGCGCACCCGTTGCCGCGTGTGGTCTGCGAGCCAGCCCCACAGGTTGGGCGCCACGATACGACTCAACTGAAACAGGGACATCAGAATGCCGATATCCGCGGGGGAAAAAGACTCTGCCCGCAGGTACAGCCCCCAGTAAGGGACGAAGGCCCCTACAAAAAAGTAGTAGATGAAGTAAAAGCGTGAAAGATTGAAATGCAGGGCCTGAGGCATGGGCGGGTCAGCAGCAGCGGTGGCCCAAGCACAGGCTCAGGCCACAACCAAGATTACACTCTGGGCACCTGGGTATGTACGTCGGCATTCTGCCCGCGATTCCGCAAGGCATGATCCATCAACACCAGCGCCAACATGGCTTCCACGATAGGCGTGGCCCGGATACCCACACAAGGGTCATGGCGGCCAGTGGTTTGCATCAAGACAGCCTCACCGGCCTGATTGATGGACTGACGTTGTTGCGGAATGCTCGAGGTGGGCTTGAATGCGACGTTGACCACGATATCCTGACCACTGGAGATGCCGCCCAGAATGCCACCGGCATGATTCGTCGCAAATCCTTGCGGCGTGATTTCATCACTGTGTTCACTGCCACGCTGGGCTACGGCAGCAAATCCGGCACCGATCTCCACCCCTTTCACCGCATTAATGCCCATCATGGCATGTGCGATATCCGCATCCAGACGATCAAATACAGGCTCGCCCAAGCCTACCGGCACGCGCTGGGCAACTACGGTAATCTGAGCGCCCACAGAGTCGCGTGCGCTGCGAATTTCATCCATATAGGCTTCTAGCTGCGGCAACACATCGAGATTCGGAGAAAAGAACGCGTTACCCTCTTGCGAGATGGCCTCCCAACTGACAAAGGGAATCTTGATCTCGCCAATCTGGCTCAGATAACCACGCACTTCCATACCATATTGCTGCTTGAGCCACTTTTTGGCGATGGCACCGGCCGCGACACGCACAGCCGTTTCACGCGCGCTGGAACGACCACCGCCGCGATAGTCACGCACGCCATATTTTTGCGTATAGGTGTAATCGGCATGCCCTGGACGGAACGTGTCCATAATCTTGCTGTAATCCTGTGAGCGCTGGTCGGTGTTGCGAATCAGCAGACCGATAGGTGTACCGGTCGTTTTGCCTTCAAACACCCCAGACAGGATTTCGACCTCATCCGCCTCGTTACGCTGCGTCACGTGACGTGAGGTGCCAGGCTTGCGACGATCCAGATCCACCTGCAGATCTGCTGCGCTCAGCTCGAGCCCAGGTGGGCAGCCGTCCACGATGCCACCAATGCCCGGGCCGTGCGACTCACCAAACGAGGTCAAGGTAAACAAGGTGCCGATGGTATTGCCTGACATGCGATTTTCCCACTGATAAATTTTTTCTTATTTTATCATAGACTTGGCGCGCGACCTGCCTGCGGGTTGATTTCCGCCCCCTGAACGCTTATGCTGAAATGGCTAACCTAACAGAGACCGGCATGGCCAAACGCAAACATACCCATCGTAAACACCGCCTGCTCAGTGCAGACCCTTCAAGCGCAGCGCTACCCGCCGGCGTGATACAGGCCGCCGCTACCGCCAGCATTCACAAAATCTGCTACAACCTCGAAACATTGCAGTCACAGCAGTTAAGCATGCAGGAGTTGGCCCAATGGCAAGCACCCGCTGGACAAGTGGCTTGGATTAATGTGCACGGCGTACTCGACATCCCCTTGCTTCAGGCGGTCGCTAGACGTTTTAAACTGCACCCGCTGGTGCTGGACGATATTCTAAACACCGAGCAGCGCCCCAAACTGGATACCTACCCGGACTATCTGTTTCTGGAAACGCGCTTATTCTATTACGACAGTGACAGCATGAGTGTGAGCTCAGAGCAGATCAGCATGGCACTCTCAAGAGAGTGGATACTCACATTCCAAGAGCGCCCTTCTGGCAGCTTCGAACCCGTCCGCGAACGGCTGCGTCAGGGTCAGGCGCTGTTGCGTCAAAGCGGACCAGACTATCTCTGCTACGCCCTGCTAGATAGCTTGATGGAACGTTACTTTCAAGTACTGGAGGCCATCAATGAAGATGCCGAGCACCTGGAAAATCACCTGCTCAACCAACCCAGCCCGGAAGACTTGCAGAATATTCACCGGCTCAAACATGTCACCATCCAGCTCAGACGCGCCGTCTGGCCTTTACGCGAGGTACTGAACAGCCTGATACGCAACGAGCATGGCTTTTTCAGTCCACAAACAGTCCCCTACTTGCGTGACCTCTACGACCATACCGTGCATTTTACGGAGTCACTGGAGTCTATCCGCGACACCTTGAGTGGCATGATGGATATTTACATGACCAGCCTGAGTCAGCGCGTCAACCTAGAGGTCCGCGCACTGACCGTGGTGGCCATGCTGTTTATGCCGGCGACCTTGATTGCGGGCATTTTTGGCATGAACTTCAGTCAGATGCCTTGGCTGGAAGACCCGAATGGGTTCTGGTGGGCAATCGCCATGATGCTGCTGATTGCGCTGGCCATGTTGCTGGTATTTTGGCGACGACAATGGCTGAGTAGCCGCCGGGAAGAATAGGACTTAAATGACTGCGGTGCGAGATAACTGTTTGACCACGTCCTGCAACTCGAAGTACAGCGCCATATAATCCTGGGCAGCTTCACTATCTGCATCGTATTCAAACACATGCTGGCCCATGCGCGCACTTTCGGTCAGAGCGACATGTTCCTGAATCTGCGTCAGCAACACTTCCGTCCCAAACAGTCGGCGCATTTCCAGCACAACCTCAGCGGTCATGCTTTTTCGATGATCAGCCCGGGTGAGCAGAAAACGGCGCTGAATCCTACGCTTGAGCACAGGCTGCAAGGCATTTAATGCCTTGTCCATTTTGACCGCTGCATTAATGGTCAAATAATCGGTGGCCACGGGGACCAGCACTAAATCACTGGCAAATACCGCACTCAGTGAAATCACGCCCACATAAGGGCAGCAATCCATCAACACATCCAATGCTGGCTGCGCATCCGCCAGTGCGGACAGGCCCTGATTCAAACGGCTCAAGGTCGCTGGCCCGCGTCCAAACTGAGAGTCCAGTTTGGTCAACTCGGCATTGGCTGTAATCAGTTGCAGGCCGTTACGCAAAGGTTGGCACAAAGCGTCCAGTGGCAGGCCATCACTATAGTATCTAAACAGGTGTTGTTGCAGGTCGAGGCCGCTATGCTTATAAATCTCGGTCAGCCGCGCTTGCGGATCCATATCCAGCAATGCCACCAGACGCTTGCGGCGTTGACTGGCGGCAGCCAGATTCAGTGCAGTCGTGGTGGAACCCACACCCGCCTTCTGGTTAAAAATAGCGATTTTCAGCATGATTGAGTGGTATGCAGGCCTGTGTGAGCGCCTCAAGTCATGAATACAATGCATGCCATCATAAACGATGTTGACTGCTGACACTACCCCGAGGCAGAAACAGTCATTCAGTGCGATTCAAAAGTAGAAAAAAAGAAACCCGCAAAAGCGGGTTAAAAGGGGGTTTGGATCAGGAGG
>CAYTIV010000171.1:0-4263 GCA_964437895.1 uncultured Methylotenera sp. | reverse complement strand
TATGCGCTCCATTCTGGAAACACTGGCTGACCATGCCCAATATACACAGGATGCCAACGACCTGACCGCCATGGTGCGTGTCAAACTGGGCCGCGCCATCGTGCAGGACCTGTTTCCTTACAGTAATGAAATTACAGCCATGACGCTGGATGGCCAACTCGAAAGACTGCTGCTGCAAGCACTGCAAAACAATCAGTCCAACCAGAGCGTGATCGAGCCAGGCATCGCAGAAAGACTGTCACAACAGACAGAAGTTGCCGCCAGACAGCAAGAGCAAATGGGTCTGACCCCTGTGCTGCTGGTTGCAGCCCCCTTGCGTCAGGCCTTGTCCAGATTTTTAAGAAGAACCGTCCCGCATCTCAGAGTGTTGTCACACGACGAGTTGCCCGATAACAAATCCATTCGTGTCACCAGTTTAATCGGAGCGCAGTAATATGAATATCAGAAGATTTTTTGGCAAAAATGCACGTGAAGCTTTAGCACAAGTCAAACAGGCATTAGGGGACGATGCCATTATTGTCGCGAACCGAAGTGTCAATGGTGGGACCGAGATTATGGCGATGCTGGAGACCGATGTGGCGAATAATGCCGCCCCGGTCGATCAGGCAAACCCGCCTGAGCATGCACGTAGCCTGCTGGATTATGTCGCGGCCAAAGAGCAACCACGCCAGGCCGCCAGCCCCGCGCCACAAGTCGCAGCTGCTGCTGCCCCGGTGCAGGAAGAAGCCAGCAGCAACGAATCTGCCATTATGGATATGCTCAAGCAGCACAGCGAACAGCAAGAGCAAGCCTATCAACTGGCCACGCAAACGCTGGAAGAAAAGATGCAGGGCATGATGCAAGAAATGCGTCAGATGCGTAGCCACTTTGAGACCCAGATGAGCGCTATGACCTGGCAGCATCATTTGCAGCACAGCCCCGCCAAGTCCAAAGTGCTGGGCACCCTGCTCGCGGCCAATTTCAGCGCCTCGCTGTCACGCCAGATTGCAGAAAAAATGCCACAGCATATTGATGTACACAAAGCACCCATGTGGGCCAAAGAAGTCATCAGCCGCAACCTGCATACGCTGGATGACGAAGATGCACTGCTGGACCGCGGTGGCATTTATGCACTGGTTGGCCCTACCGGCGTGGGCAAAACCACGACCACGGCCAAACTGGCTGCCCGCTATGTCATGAAACATGGCACACAAAATCTGGGCCTGATCACCACAGACAGCTACCGGATTGGCGGTTACGAGCAGTTGCGTATTTACGGCAAGATTCTTGGCGTGATGGTGCATGCGGTGAAAGACGAAGAGGACCTGAAAATTGCCCTCAACGAACTCAAAAACAAACACATGATTTTGGTCGATACCGTGGGTGTAAGCCAACGCGACCAGGCGGTTACCGAGCAATTGTCCATGCTGAGCCGTGCCGACAGCCCGATTCAGAAACTGCTGTGCCTGAATGCTACCTCCACCGGTGATACGCTAACCGACGTCATGCGCAGCTACAAGAAACACGATATTGCCGGCTGCATCGTCACCAAACTGGATGAAGCCGCAGCCATCGGTAACGTGCTGGATGTGCTGATCCGTGAACGTATGCGTCTGTTCTACACCACCAGTGGCCAGCGCGTACCTGAGGATATCGAAGTGGCCGACAAACAAGCCCTGGTTGAACGCGTGTTGACCCCGCACCAAGCCAGCCTGCCCTATCAGTACTTGGATGAAGAGCTGCCGCTGGTGATTTCGAGCATGATGACCGCCGCCAGCCAGGAGCAGCAACATGTTTAATTACAAAGACCAGGCGGATGGCCTGCGCCGCATCATGGCCAAAACCTCAGCCCGCATTATCAGTGTGATTGGGGCCAATGGTCAGCCTGCCACGCCGTGGATGCGCAACCTGGCTGCCAGCATGCTGAGTCCAGAACAACGCCTGCTGCTGGTACACGCCAGCCATCAGCCGACGATTGCGCACTCCTTGCAAGCCATCGCCACCAAAAACACCGCCCTTAAGCGCGCCATTATTTCGCATCCACAAGGCTACGATTTGACCTGCTTAAGTGAAAATGACCTGTTAACCTCGCCTTTATCTCGCGATTTAAAAGTACAGTTGAACGGTATAGTGAAGCAACTTGCGTACGACTACGACACTGTGATGATAGAAGCCCATTTGGATAATGAAGACTACAGCCTGATGTTGCCTGTAGTGGCCGAGCACGAACTCGTGATCCAGATGGACAGAAGCGAAGAAGCCATCAAGTCTGCCTATGTCACCATCAAGCATATCAGCCAGCAACATGGGCAGATCCCCATGGGGGTGGTGGTCACGGATGCGAATCAGGATCAAGGCAAACAGTATTTCATGCGTCTCAATCAGGTGTGCAAACAGTTTCTGGGCGTTTCACTAGACTTTATCGGCGCCATGCCGCATAGCCAAAGCGACGCGGCCGAAGCCGGCCGTCAGAAACCGGAAACGGCCAAACAAAGCCAAACCGCACTTGCATTCAAATCAGTGGCACATCGTCTCGAAAAACAACGGATCACCATGCCGACTATGGCTGTTGCCTAAGTAAAGAGGAAAACCATGTATACCGCTAAAGGCAAGACTAACAATACCGACCAGATGCTCAAGCAGCATAGCGGCCTGGTTAAAAAAATGGCCTACCAGCTCAAGTCCAAGCTGCCTTCCTGTGTGGAGGTGGACGATCTGGTGCAAGCCGGCATGATCGGCTTGATGGATGCGATCCAGCGTTACGAGGATACGCATGGTGCCCAATTTGAAACCTATGCCTCTCAGCGGGTACGCGGGGCCATGCTGGATGAGTTGCGCGGCGCCGACTGGCTGCCACGTGGCATCCGCAAAAACATGCGCGATATCGAAGTGGCCGTGCAGCAACTGGAACAAAAGCTGGGACGCCCGCCCACCGAATCCGAAATCGCCAAGCACATGAACTTTACGCTGGAAGATTACTACGATGTACTGAGCGATTGTCAGGGCCACCAGCTCATCTACTATGAAGACTTTCAAGATGACGACGGTGGTGAGCATTTTCTGGACCGTTATGTGGATGATGACAGTAGCGACCCGGTACGTGCCCTGCTCGAGAGTGACTTCCGCGAGGCGCTGATCGACTCTATCGACCACCTCCCCGACCGCGAAAAAATGCTGATGGGTCTTTACTACGAACAGGAACTCAACCTGAAAGAGATTGGCGCCATCATGAATGTCTCCGAGTCGCGTGTCTGCCAGCTGCATAGCCAGGCCGTGGCCCGCTTGCGCGCCTCCATGCGCGAAAAAGCCTGGACCGGAGTCGCTTAATGGATTGGGGCAGTGTCGCCGGGCTGGTCATCGCCCTGGCCGGCCTGATTCTGGGTCAGGTCATTGAAGGTGGCCATCTTAACTCTCTGCTGCAACCTGCAGCTTTTGTCGTTGTGATGCTGGGCACCACTGGGGCCGTGCTGCTTCAAACCGAACTCAAGCTGTTTATCAAAGGCCTAGGCATGTTGCGCCTAGTGTTTGTGCATCCGCAAGATGACCGTAAAAAACTCGCCGTCAAAATCAATCAGTGGAGCCAGCAGGCACGCAAAGAGAGCGTGTTGTCGCTAGAAAGCTATATCAAACGCGAGCAGGATCCGTTTGTACGCAAGGGCCTGCAATTGCTGGTAGACGGCACCCCGCCTGATCGCATTCGTGAAGTATGTGCCATTGATATGTATTACTACGAACTGCAAGAACGTGAAGCCGCCAAAATCTGGTCTGCTGCCGGCGGCTACGCCCCGACCGTGGGCATTCTTGGCGCCGTGTTGGGGCTGATTCATGTCATGGAAAACTTGTCTGATCCTGCCAAAATCGGCAGCGGGATCGCCGTGTCTTTTGTCGCCACCATCTACGGCGTCGCGTTAGCTAACCTGGTATTTTTGCCTATTGCCAACAAGCTCAAGGGGCATGTGCAGCACGAAATGTCCAGACGCGAGATGCTGCTCAACGCCTGGGTGTCCATCGCCCGCGGCGACAACCCCAAACTGGTCAGCGAGCGTCTTGAGTCCTACCTGAGCTTGAGAAACCGCTAATGTACAGACGTCGCAAACTGGACGAAGAGGATGAAGGCCACGATCGCTGGCTGATCTCCTATGCGGACTTCATCACGCTGCTGTTTGCCTTTTTTGTGGTGATGTATGCCACGTCGACCATCAACCTGAATAAGTACAGAGCGCTTTCCAGTGCCGTCGTCACTGCCTTTCAGGGCACACCCGGACAAAACACGGCACAGGACAC
>CAYTIV010000170.1:0-4324 GCA_964437895.1 uncultured Methylotenera sp. | reverse complement strand
CGGCCGCCTCCGCCAAAGAGATTAAAGCACTGATCGCCACCTCTGTGTCACAAACCAACGCCAGTGCCCAGCAGGTGAGCCAAGCGGGCCAAACCATGCAGGAGATTGTGCAGGCGGTAGAACAGGTTTCTCATAGCATACAGGCGATTTCTGCCGCATCCAGCCAGCAAAGTCAGGGGCTGGAACAGATCCATCTTTCCATGACCTCGATTGATGAAACCACGCAACAGAATGCCGCGCTGGTGGAGCAAGCGGCCGCCGCCGCTGAGAGCATGCTAGAACAGGTAGACACGCTGGTCACCTCGGTCAATCAGTTCAAACTGCAAGCCGATCAGCCCGCGACCCCAGCAGCCGATGCCTGGCCACTGGTCGCCTAAAGTCAGCGGCTATCCGTCAAAAAAAATGCGCCCTCAAGGCGCATTTTTCTATTTAATCCGCTGGTATTGCGCATTAACTCAGGGTTGATCATCCACCGGCGCAATCCCGTAAACAAAATAGCCAGTTTCTCCAAAGCAGCTAGAAGGCACGCCTTTATGCTCCTGATACAACAAGCGCACCCGCTCACCCGCCAGCTGATTGACTTTAGGAATGATGGCCGGGTCACGCACCGTGAAATAAAACTTCTCGGCCTGGGTGCCAGGCACCGTTACCAAGACCAACTCGCCCTCCCAAGTTTTGCATAACCAGCCCTTATTCGAGATTTTCTGCACATAACCGACGCGCTCGCCCGAAGAGTACACCCAGCTGAGGCTGGCCCATGTATACAGCGCAAACAATGCCAGCGGCAACAATAGCCACATCAGCCATTTAAATACTTTCATGCTCTCCCCTTACCTTGGCGTCACGCGCCACTTTTCATGCTGCTGAGCATACCATAAGCCTTGCGCATAAAAGCAGCACAAAGCCGGACGCCACCGCCAATATCTTATAAAATGCCGAGTCTGTCTCATGAACCCATTGAATATGGCCCGTACTGCCTTGCCTCAAGTCTCCAGCCTAGACCTGCTCAGCACGCCGACGACCGTGCTGTGTGCCTCAGCACGTCTGGCCCAGGGCTTGCGCCAGTGGCTGCAAGAAAGCGCCCGCCAGCAAGGACAGACACAATGGCAGTCTACGGCGGTGTTTCCGCTACAAGACTGGCTGCATCAGCAGACAGAGCAGGCGATCCTCAGCGGCCGCATTGCGGTCGATCAAGCACCCGCCGGCATGTTGTCTACAACACAAGAGGCCTTACTCTGGGAGCAGGCCATTCAGCATAGCCTGCGCCAGCACGGCAGTGTGGAGCTATTTAATACCAACGGTCTCGCCAGTGCGGCCATGGAGGCTAACCGCTATCTGATCGAGTGGAACATCAGCCTCGATATGGACACGGCCAGTGAAGAAACGCGTCAGTTCATGCAATGGCGACAGCAGTTTCAGCAGTTGTGCCGGCAGAGTGGTTATCTGGAAAGCGTGCGTTATCAGGCCTGGCAACTGGGGCAACTCAAACAGTCATCGCTGGCGCTGCCAGAGCGCATCGCGCTGGCCGGTTTTGACCGCATTAATCCGCATCTGCAAGCCCTGCTCGACGGCCTGACCGAGGCTGGCGTGCAACTGTTTACCGTGGACCATGGTTTGCAAGCCGCGCAGGTGCAACGGGTGGCGTATACCGAGGCCATGGATGAAATGCGTGCCGCCGTCGCGTGGGCCCAGCAACGGCTACAGGCAGAGCCCACAGCTAAATTGGCCATCGTCGTGCCGGAGCTGGATGCACAACGGCAGACCTTGGCCAACCTGCTGGATGACACCCTGCACCCAAAAACCCTACATCCGGCCCATGCCGAAGACCCCCGCTGTTACGAGTTTTCACTAGGGCTCCCGCTCACGCGCTGGCCATTGGTGCAAAGCGCGCTGGCCTTACTCAGGCTGGCCTTTCAGCACAGCCCACTGGCGCAAACCGAACTGTCGGCCCGCCTCGCCGATATCTATTGGTCACAGGCTGAGTATGAAGCCGATGCGCGGGCCGCACTGGATGCCGAGATGCGACGCCAGTTGCCCCTGCAAGTCAAAGCCAGCACCTTCGCCCGCTTTATTGCCCGCAAACAGCAGGATGACTTTGCCATACACAGCCCGGCGCTGCTGGCAGACCTGAATACCCTGTTAGACCAGGCCAAACAAGCCCCAGCCAGACAACGCCCTTCGGACTGGGCCAGCCAGCTCACCCGCCTGCTGGCTGACACACACTGGCCGGGCGAACGCAGCTTGTCTAGCCACGAATACCAATGCCAGCAAGCCTTTCACAAAGTGCTGTCGCAGTTTGCAGCCCTAGACCCGTGGCTGGGTCAGATCAATGCCATGACCGCGCTGCACCGCTTGACCCAGCTGTGTCAGGCGCAAATCTTTCAGCCGCAAACCGTGAGGTCTCCGAATATCACGGTCATGGGCATGCTGGAGGCCAGTGCCTCGCCGCTGGATGGCGTATGGGTGATGGGCATGAACGACCATCTGTGGCCGCCCTTGTCACGCACCAATGCCTTGATTCCGGCAGACTTGCAACGGCAGGCCGGCACGCCCAATGCCAGCAGCGAGGTGCAGATTGCATTTGCCAGCCAGATACACCGACGCTTGCTGACCGCCGGCCGTGAAGTGGTGTTTTCTTATGCCCAGCGCGAGGGTGACCGGCTGTTGCGTATGAGCCCCTTGCTAGACGCCGTGCCAGAAGCGCCCGCTCCGGCTGGGGTCGCCACCCTAGCCGAGTCATTGGCCCGCAGCCCGCGCCCAGACTGGCAGTGGCTGGATGATCAGCAGGCGCCGCCCGTGCAAGACAGCGAGCATGTCAGCGGCGGCACCGGGCTGTTACGCGCGCAGGCCATCTGCCCGGCCTGGGCGTTTTACCAATACCGCTTAAAAGCCCGCAAGCTAGAATCGCCGCATAACGGACTCGACGCCATGCAACGGGGCGACCTCATACACCGTGTACTGGCCGCCTTCTGGCAACAGCAACCCTGCCTAGACTGGCTCCAGATAGACGCGGATGCCCTGCAGCAAACACTGGTGCCGCTGGCACAACACGTGATGACCGAATTCAATCAGGCATTTGCCCAGCCGTTTTCCGAGGTGTTCTGCCAGCTGGAGGCCGAACGCCTGACCAAACTGGCGTTGACCTGGTTATGGGAGGTCGAACGCGAGCGAGGCCAACCCTATACCGTCAGCCTGGTCGAAAAAACCTTCAAACCGCTGATTGAGGGTATTCAGGTCAAACTAGTGATAGACCGGGTGGATACCTTGGCCGATGGCCGGCTCGTCGTCATCGACTACAAAACCGGCAGCATGCCGGACTATAAAAACTGGGCCAGTGACTGCATTACCGAGCCGCAACTGCCACTGTATGCGGCCTTTCTGTTGCAAGATGCCGAGATTGCCGCCGTCTGCTTTGGCAAAGTGCGGTTGACCGATGGCGGCTTTGCCGGCGTCGCCGCCGAAGACGATCTACTCCCTGGCATCAAAGCTTATAACCACGAGAAATACCCGCTGTTTGACCCGGCGCAGTTTACCGAATGGTCTGCGGTGCTGACACACTGGCGCGAGCGCATCACCCTGACCGCGCAAGCGCTTAAAGCAGGCAGCGCCGCCGTGGTGTTTGCCTCCGAGCAAGATCTAGGCTACTGCGATGTGCTGCCACTGCTCAGGCTGCCTGAACGACAACTGCAATTCGAGCATCTGCAACAAGGGGAAGCGTCATGACGCAGAACACGTCCACCGCAACCCAGGCGCCAGAGCCAACACTGGCACAGGCACTGGCACTCGATGCCGCCAACCGCGCACGTGCACTGGCGCTGGAATCCTTTATCGTCGAGGCGCCTGCCGGGGCCGGCAAAACCGAGCTACTGACACAACGCTTTCTCAAATTGCTGCAAAGTGTGCAGGCACCCGAAGAGATTATCGCCATCACCTTTACTAACAAGGCCGCCTCGGAAATGCGCGCGCGCATTCTCGACAGCCTGTTGATGGCTGCCAGCGGCGTACCGCCAGAAGCCGCCCATAAGAAAATCACCTTTGAACTCGGCCAGCAAGCGTTGCAACGCTCTGCAGACTTGCAGTGGCAGTTGTTGCAAAGCCCGGCCAGACTGCGCATCTACACCATCGATTCGCTGTGCGCCAACCTGGCCAGACAGATGCCGCTGTTGAGCCGGTTCGGTACCCAGCCCGCCGTCACTGAGGATGCCTGGATCACCTACCGTGAAGCGGCCGGACTCGCCTTGCAAACCATGGATGAACCTGAACTCGGCGCCCCGGTACGCCGGGTATTGCGTTACATGGATAACGACCAGAGCAAGCTGGAAGC
>CAYTIV010000169.1:0-4346 GCA_964437895.1 uncultured Methylotenera sp. | reverse complement strand
CCAAAAACCCAGTTAACGCAAGCAACAGCATTTGGCTGACAGGCCTCTTTTGCGCGCGACCCCAGCCTGCGGCCAGCACAGCCAACGCCAACGCGATGAACCAGGGTTTGCCCCCATCCTGACGTTCAGCCATAGTGCCTTGCAAACTAAACTTGGGTTGCAAATGGGTATCCAGCACGCCCCAGTAACCGCCCACAGTCCCTTCCAGCTCGCGCTTCCAAGGCTGGTCTACCGCTTCAATCACGTTGTACTGCCATTGGTTTTGTTTGGCCGCCTGCAAAAACTCTCGCATGTACCTGGCCTGGTTGATGGCACTGGGCTTGGACCAGAAGCGTTGACGGCCTTGGGATGGCCAGCCCGTTTCGCCAATCAGAATCGGCTTTTTAAATACCGTACCCAAATGCCCCATCACCGAGGCGGTATGGGCTACCGCCTGCTCAATAGCCACTGGCTTATCTTCCCAGTAAGGCAAAATATGTACGGTAATAAAATCGACTTCTTGTTCCAGCGTGGGGTGTTTGAGCCAGAACTCCCAGACATCGGCATAGGTCACTGGCGCTTTCGTGTTGGCTTTAACCCACTGCAGGTATTCATGCATGCGCGCTTCAGACTGCTCACCGCGCAACAGCACTTCGTTGCCGACCACCACGCCGCGCACCGTGTCGGGATACTGATTGGCCTGCTGAACCAGCAATTGCAGTTCGGCCTTATTCAGCGCATCGACCCAGCCCACCCAGGCACCCAAAATGACTTTCATCCCCAGTTTTTGCGCCGCTTTTGGCACGTAATCCAGGCCTTGGCCAACGGAATAGGTACGCACACAGCGGGTCACTTTTGAGAGCGCCTGCAAGTCCTGCTCAATCTGTAGCGGATCGACAAAACTGTCTTTATTGGTTGGGTTCATGCCCGCCTTGTAATAAGGCGCATAAGACACACACTGCAAAGGCAGGGCATCAGCCGCGACTTCTACCAGCGGTTGTGGCTGCTGCAATCGCCAGACATAGCAGGCACTGGCCAGCACGAACAGGCTCAGCCAGAAAATCGGTGAAATTCGAGAGAACAAACGTTGCAGCATGGTCACCTGGTTAAGGAACGCTAAAAAGAGTGGCTATTCTCTCATAAATAGCGCAGGCATGCGTCCTACAAACCACTAGGATGACGGAGAAAAATGCGAAATGGACTTGGTAAAATAGGCGATTGGACTTATGATGAACTGTATTTAAAAGTCTGCGTAAAAACACGGATTTTTTAACTCTTTTCACGCCTCAATTACTATCTCAGAAGTCATATGAACGTTAAATCCCGCTTGACCACAATCGCCCTGCTTTGCGCACTCCCCTTCACGGCCAACGCCGCGCCTGCCAACACCTTAGATTACACTGGCGAATATCTGTGCAAAGGCAACAATGTCACCGTGGGTGACTACGAGGTCACGATTTACCTGAAAAAGAACCGTCGCAACAGCACCGCCCAAGTGTCTGTCTATGACCTGGTCACCCATACTGAAAACAGACAAAGCTACACCGGCCAAGCTATCACCCGTGGTAAGCAACTGGCCATGACTTTCAAGCTGTCAGATGCCAAATATGCAGAATTCTCAACCGGCATGGGCCAGTTCACCAAAGTAGGCAAAAATGGCTGGTCATTCAAAAACGACTACTACGAGCCAGATGATACAGGCGGCAACTACGGCCACGAGACCTGCACCCTGAAATCTGCCCCGGTCAGCCGTTCAGCCGCTGCGGTATCCAGCAAGCATTAAGCCCCTACGCAGTTCAAAGATCGCTGCTTCTTTTGGTGATAAAATAGCAAAACTAATCTGAATATAAGGTTTTCATGAGTCAAATGGTTGAAATAGTGGTGCCGGATATCGGCAATTTTGAGAGTGTAGACGTGATCGAAGTCTTGGTGTCCGTAGGCGACACCATTGCCAAGGAAGACTCTCTGATTACCGTTGAATCTGACAAAGCTTCAATGGATATCCCCTCATCACACGCCGGTGTGGTCAAAGAACTCAAGGTCGCGGTTGGCGACAAAGTGGCCAAAGGCAGCCTGATTCTGGTGGTTGAAGCCGAAGGCGCTGCTGCCAGCGCCGCACAGCCTGCACCCGCAGCAGCAAGCCCGGTAGCAGCACCCGTTGTGGCCCCCGCACCTACCGCACCCGTGGCTGCAACCGCCACAGGTGACAATGACCTGAGCTGTCAGGTGATGGTGCTCGGTTCGGGCCCCGGCGGCTATACCGCAGCCTTCCGCGCTGCAGATCTGGGATTAAAAGTGGTTCTGGTAGAGCGCTATCCGACACTGGGTGGCGTGTGCCTCAATGTCGGCTGCATCCCATCTAAAGCCCTGTTACATACTGCCAAAGTGATTACCGAAGCCGAAGAGACTGAACATCATGGCCTGACTTTCGGCAAACCAAACATAGACCTCGACAAACTGCGTAGCTGGAAAGCCAATGATGTAGTTGGCAAACTCACCGGCGGCTTGGCACAAATGGCCAAGGCACGCGGTGTGACCGTGGTCAGTGGCGTAGGTGCATTCACCAGCCCGCATCAAATTGCAGTGACGGCCGCCGATGGCAAAGTCACCCTAGTGGGCTTTGAGCATGCCATTATCGCAGCCGGCTCCCAGGCAACCAAGTTCCCTGGCGCCCCTGATGATGAACGTATCATGGACTCTACCGGCGCCTTGGCGCTGGCCGATATCCCTGGCCGCATGCTGGTGATTGGCGGCGGCATCATTGGGCTTGAAATGGGCACGGTGTATGATGCATTAGGCAGTCAGGTCAGTGTGGTCGAGTTTATGGACGGCCTGATCCCAGGCGCAGACCGTGACCTGATCCGTCCTTTGCAAAAGCGTATGGAAAAACGCTTTGAAAGCATCATGGTTTCCACCAAGGTATCCAAACTCGAAGCCAAAGCAGACGGTATTTACGTGGACTTTGAAGGTGCCAATGCGCCTAAAGAAACCCAAAAGTACGATCGCGTGCTGGTGTCTATCGGCCGCCGTCCCAACGGCAAAAATATCGGCGCCGACAAAGCTGGCGTGATGGTTGATGACCGTGGCTTTATCGCCGTTGACAAGCAAATGCGTACCAATGTGCCACATATCTTTGCGATTGGTGACATTGTGGGTCAGCCGATGCTGGCACACAAAGCGACCCATGAAGCCAAAGTGGCAGCAGAAGTCATCGCGGGACACAAGGTTGAGTTCGTCGCCTCAGTGATTCCCTCTGTCGCTTACACCGATCCAGAGATTGCATGGGTTGGCCTGACTGAAACCGAAGCCAAGGCCAAAGGCATCGAAATCGACAAAGCCAGCTTCCCTTGGGCCGCCAGTGGCCGTGCACTCTCGATTGCACGTACCGAAGGTGCCACCAAGCTGATTTTCGACAAAGAAACGCATCGCGTGATTGGCGCCGGCATCGTGGGCACCAACGCCGGTGAATTGCTGGCAGAAGCTGTACTTGCGATTGAAATGGGGGCTGATGCCCATGATTTGGGTCTCACCATCCATGCACACCCAACGCTGTCAGAAACCGTCTGTTTTGCTGCTGAACTTAAAGAAGGCACGATTACAGACATGATGCCGCCTAAAAAGCGCTAAACGCTCCACGGCTAAGACACGGACAAGCGCTAGCCGATATTAGCTTAAGCAGATATTAGCGCCAGCCAAAAAAAGCCCGCAAGATTGCGGGCTTTTTTGTTTTATGCGGTGGTCTCCACTACTGGCAGGCAATTTCCTTGAGCACCGAATCCGGGAAGTGTGAGCGCGACTTTTGCAAGCTGGCATATTGCTGTGGCGTGACCTGCTGTAACTTGACTGAAGCCTGCCCGCCATTTCGGGTCGCTTTGATCACCAGCTTGACGCCTTTGTTCTTCAAATCATCCATCAGCTTGTCAGCCAGTTTTTCATCCCTGAACACGCCAAAAGAAATCGCATTGCGCCACTTGGGATCTTCCTGCACGATGAAAAAGTCTTCTACACCAAGTTTACGCAACTCTTCAGCTTTGGTTTGTGCGGCTTCAGCGCTGGCTAAGGGCGGTTTATAAATCCAGTAGCGCACATTGTCCTGTGTCGTGCTGGTCATATGCATCTGCGTTTTGATATTCAACACCTGGGCCAAACTGGCGGCCTCTGAGGCGCGTGACATACTGAATCCACTCCACTCATAACAGGCCGTGGCTTCGCTGGGTTTTGCCGGGGCGGCTTTTTCCGCGGGCTTGTTGTCCTCTGTTTTACTTTCGACGGCTTTACTGTCGGCAGTTTTACCCTCAGGCGTCTTAGCCTCCTTGGTCTTGGCTTCCTGGGGCGTGGCTTCAACCGGAGGCAAGGCGGGAGGCGTG
>CAYTIV010000168.1:0-4401 GCA_964437895.1 uncultured Methylotenera sp. | reverse complement strand
TTGCTATTTGCTGGCAATCTGACGCGCCAACCTTACATGGCCGGCCGTCACTATCGCGTCAGCGGTGAGTTGCGTAACACCGACTTGGTCATGAACCAGAGTTTCTGGATAGGCGTTTATCCCGGCCTCACTGAACAGATGCTGGATTATGCCTGCACCCAGATCGAAACCTTCCTCGGCTTGCGCTTTGATTGAATCAGCTTAGACATCCGCCCGGTTTTTGGATATATTCGCAAGCTGGCACTTACGCGCTCGCGCCCATGCAAGGATAGACAACATGATTTCCCATATACCCACCCCACTGGTCATTCTCGAAATGGCAAACAACCACATGGGGGATGTGGAACATGGCATTGCACTGATACAGGCTTTTGCCAAAGTCTGTAAACCGTTTCCATTCAAATTCGCCTTCAAACTGCAATACCGTGATCTGGATACCTTTATCCATCCGCAGATGCAGGGCCGCGATGATATCAAATACATCAAGCGCTTTTCGGAGACGCGCCTGATGCGTGAAGATTTCGACCGCCTGATTACCGAGATTCGCGCCCAGGGTTTTCTGGCCATGTCGACGCCGTTTGACGAAGCTTCGGTCAGCCTGATCGAAGCGCAACAGCTGGACATCATCAAGATTGCCAGCTGTTCGTTCACCGACTGGCCATTGCTGGAGCGTGTGGTACAAACCAGCCAGCCTATCATTGCTTCAACGGCGGGTGCCAGCTTGGAGCAGATCGATCGAGTCGTGAGCTTTTTAACCAACCGCAAAAAGAAATTTGCCATTTTGCACTGTGTAGGTGAGTACCCGACGCCCGATGACCATATGCATCTGTCACAGGTCGATGTTCTGAAAGAGCGCCTGCGCACACGCTATCCCGAAGTCAATATTGGCTTTTCCACGCACGAAGACCCGTCCAACACAGATATTGTCAAAATGGCGGTGGCCAAAGGCGTCTGTATTTTTGAAAAACACGTGGGCCTGGCCACCGAAAAGTATAGCCTGAACGCGTATTCGGCCTCCCCAGAGCAATTACAGGCCTGGTTGACGGCGATGCAGCATGCCATGACGGTGTGTGGCGATAGCCAGCAAAAACGCGCTGTCAATGCACTAGAGTCTGCCAGCTTGCGCAGTTTGCAACGCGGCGTATTTGCCAAACGCCCGCTCGCAGCCGGTGAGGTCATCACTCCCCAAGACGTGTACTTTGCCTTTCCGCCGCAAGAAGGACAGTTGACGGCTAATGACTGGTCGAAATATGTGCGCTTCACCACCAACGTCGCCATTGCGCAAGATGCAGCCGTCACGCCGCAAAATACCGACCATGTGGATACGCGCCAAACCATACACAACATCATCCGCCGTGTGAATGACTTTTTGAAGCTGAGCCAGGTGGTGGTGCCAGGCAGTGCAGATCTGGATATTTCACATCATTATGGCTTAGATCGCTTTGATGAAATTGGGCTCACGCTAATTAATGTCATCAACCGTGATTACTGCAAAAAGCTGCTGGTCACTTTGCCCGGGCAGCGTCACCCCGAGCAATACCACAAGCAGAAAGAAGAAACCTTTCACGTGCTGTATGGCGACGTCAAACTGACGCTGAACGATGTCTGCCATCTGCTGAGCCCCGGTGATGTGGTGACCATAGAACCTGGCACCCGCCATGGCTGGGTCAGCGATACGGGCGCGGTGATCGAGGAAATTTCGACCACGCACATCGTTAACGACTCCTACTACACCGACCCTGCAATCATGGCCAACACCGCCCGCAAAACCTCACTCACTTACTGGCTAGACCGGTAAGCCCTATTGAAAGACTCTGTCATGTCTCGCCCGATCCGTGTTGCCGATTTTATTGCTGACTTTATCGCTGATTGTGGCGTCGGCCATGTCTTCATGCTGCCAGGGGGCGGCGCCATGCACCTCAATGACGGGCTGGCGCAGTGCCAACGCCTGCAGGCAGTGGCCTGTTTGCACGAGCAGGCCGCCGCCATTGCCGCCGAAGCCTACGCCCGCATCAACGAAAACATAGGCGTTGCCATGGTCACCACTGGCCCAGGCGCCACCAATGCCATCACGGCGGTCGCGGGTGCTTGGATTGAGTCGGTGCCGCTCATGATCATCTCAGGCCAGGTCAAGCGCGCAGATATGTTGCGCGATGCGCCGCTGCGCCAAAAAGGGGTGCAAGAGGTCGATATCATCAGCATGGTCAAATCGGTGACCAAATATGCCGTCACGGTGGAGAACCCCGCCGACATCAAACGGGTCATGCAGGAGGCCTATTACCGCGCCCGTGAAGGTCGGGCTGGCCCAGTCTGGATCGATGTGCCACTGGATGTGCAGGCGAGCCCGGTTGAGGTCGCCATGCTGCCTGACTTTGAACCACCCGCGACGGTAGCAGACACAGACCTCACCCAATCCATCGCCGAACTACAGGCCTTGTTAAGCCAAGCGCAAAGACCGCTGTTGCTGGCCGGCCATGGCATCCGCCTGGCGGGGGCCGCCCCCCTGTTTCAACAGGTGGTCGAACAACTGGGCATCCCGGTGGTTGCCACCTGGAACGCCATGGACCTGCTGCCGTATGAACACCCCCTGTTTGTCGGACGCCCCGGTGTGGTTGCCCTGCGGGCACCTAACTTCGCCGTACAGAACTGCGACCTGCTCATCAGCATTGGTAGCCGGCTGGACAACATTATTACCGCCTACAACCCGCGTGGCTTTGCGCGTGCAGCGACCAAAGTCGTGGTCGATGTAGACCCACATGAAATTGACAAACTGGAGATGGACATTCAGCTGCCCATCACGGCTGATGCCTTGCACTTTCTGACGCAACTCTCGCGCCAACCCCTGCAAGCGCTGGACTGTGCAGCATGGCGCCAACGCTGCCAAGACTGGAAACAGCGTTACCCGGTGAATGATGGTGCCGGCTTTGGCCAAAACGACCAGATCAGCCATTACCAGTTTGTGGATGCGCTGTCTGAGGTCGCCAAACCCAACACCCTGATCAGCACTGGCAGTTCCGGGCTGGCGGTCGAGGCGTTTTACACCGTGTTCCGCAACCAGCCGGGACAAAGAATCTTCCTCACTTCAGGCCTGGGCTCTATGGGTTATGGTTTACCGGCGGCCATAGGTGCCTGCTTTGCCAACGGACTGAAACCCATGCTGGCCATAGAGAGCGATGGCAGCCTGCAACTGAATATTCAGGAACTGGCCACCGTGCGCGCATTTAACCTGCCCATATGCATTCTGATCATGAACAACGGCGGGTATTGCTCTATCCGCAATACCCAGCGCAATTACTTTAACGAGCGCTATATCGGCACCGGCCCCGAAGCCGGGCTGTGGTTGCCTGATTTGGAAAAACTAGCCGCCACCTATGAACTGCCATTTATGCGCATCTCCGAGCCAGAACAGCTACAAGCACAATTGGCGCAGGCACTGGCGATGGGTGGGCCTTGCCTGGTCGATATCCGTCTACTTGAAAATGAAACCTTGGCACCCAAAGCCAGCGCGATGCCTCAGCCGGATGGCAGTATTATCTCTATGCCACTGGAAGATATGTCGCCCCTGTTGCCTTTAGAGGTATTGCAGCGAGAGATGCTGGTTCCGCTCACGGAGAGTTCCTTAAAAGCGGTTCGCCAGACTAGCGATTGACTCTCAAAGGTGTCGATCTCTGGCTACAGCGGATGATAGTCAATCGCTTGGTCAGGATGCCAGACATAATGCCCTTTTTGTCTGATGAGCTCCTGCAGCAGCTCCGAGGACCGGCCAACGTCCTGATTCAAATCGATCTTAAAAAAATCCGCATGTTGTTTGATGAAATCGATGGGCATGTCATACCATGCCAGCTGGTTGAGCAGATCGATGATTTTTTCTGGGAACCTGAATCGCAGCAGTTTTGCAGGGGTGCCCGCATAAATGCCATAGTCTTCAAGCACTTTGCCTCTTGGCACTAGACAATGCGCGCCAAGCACAGCGCCATTGCCGATGATACTGTCACCACAGATAAAGACGTTTTTACCGAGCCAGACATCGTTCTTGATGACGATGGTGCGGTTTAAATTCAAGGCATGAATGGTCTCGGTGACAAACCCATCTATAAACTCAAAAATATAGGTCGAGATGGTGTTCATCGGGTGAAAGCTGCCGGGCAAAAAATTGACGCCATAAGCGATACTGCAAAAGTTACCTATTTCCAATCGACAAAACTCTGAATCAAAATGCACTTTTGAGTTTTGTCCGATGTAGGAGCTACGCCCCATCTGAAAAACGGACTCCTCGGTATGGCTACCATCCGGAACGATAAAGTTTTTGGGGAACCGTGAAACAGCACCGTCACCATATCGAATAAAGGTATCTACTCCCTCAGTCGTTATTTCAGGGGCCTTTACGTTGGGCCAATCGAA
>CAYTIV010000167.1:0-4409 GCA_964437895.1 uncultured Methylotenera sp. | reverse complement strand
GTCTGCATTTGTGCGCTAATGGTGTGTGACAACTGACTTGCCGCCTGCTGCCTCGCGTTGGACAATTGCTGCGCAAGTGCATGGTACTGCGCCCAGGCGGTGTGTACCTGACGTGCTAGCGCACCATCGTCGGCAAACCCTTCCAATTCGGCCATACGCGTCAACTGCTCTTCCAGCAGGGCAGGTAAAGCATCCGGCTTGATCCGGAATTTACGGGCCGCACCATGGATGGCTTGAATGCGGCTCTCTACCTCGGCCAGACGCTCAGGGTCCAGTTCACTTTTTTGCAAATAGCGATTCAGGGCTCGACTGGCCTCTTCGAGCTGCACGACGGCAGAGTCCAAGGTTTCCCGCATGGGTTGCAATCCTGGGTCCATCTCCTGCAGTTCGGCCAGCGCCACCTGCGCCTGCGACAACAGCGCCAGCGCATTTACCTCATCGCCCTCGCTCATCAGTTGCAGGCTGGACTCCATGCCACTCATCAAGCTAGCACCGTTGCTCAGACGTACATGTTCGTGTTGCAGGGTCTGCCACTCTTCACTGCTAAAGCCCAGTTGCTTCAACTCGCGGGTCGAGTCGCGCAACAGCGCCAGCTCTTCAGCAAACTGACTGGCATTTTTTTCGTAAGCCAGCTGTTGCTGGTGCAGCTGTGACCATTGTTTGTAAGCCAGAGCCACCTCTTTAGCCAGAGGCGTCACCTGCGCATAAGCATCCAGAATCTCGCGCTGCGTAGCCACTTTTAACAGGGAGTGATGTGCATTTTGGCTGTAGATGTCAATCAGCGACTCGCCCAGTTCGCGCAGTTGCCCAACCGTCGCAGAAGCGCCATTGATAAAGGCACGGCTGCGACCATCAGCATAAATCACTCGGCGCAATACCAGCGCGTCATCGACATCCATTTCTTGCGCTAGCAACCACGCCCGCGCCGCATCGTTGCGACTAATATCGAAGGTGGTCGAGATTTCAGCCTTTTCACAGCCCTTGCGGGTGACATCGCCTTCATTGCGGGCGCCTAGGCTCAATGACAGGGCATCAATCAGAATAGACTTACCGGCCCCGGTCTCCCCCGTGAGTGCGGTATAACCCGCCGAGAACTCGAGTTCCAGCGTATCAACAATGACAAAATCTCGGATAGAAAGCGCTTGTAGCATGGGTATCATGGCGGGCTGATCAGCCCCAGTTTAATTTGTTTCTTAACATGTCAAAGTAACAGTAATCCTGCGGATGGAGCAGGCGAATCTCCTGCTGGGCCCGCTCGATACGCACATGATCGCCCACCATGAGCGGATATTGCCCTTGGCCATCGTAGCTGATCTGGGCATCGGCCGCATTCACCATAATCACCTCAATCACACTGCTGGCAGGCACGGTAATGGGCCGGTAACTCAGCGTATGCGGACTGATAGGGACAATCGAAATCGCATCCAGGTCAGGGTGCATGATGGGGCCGCCCGCAGACAGGCCATAGGCCGTGGTACCGGTTGGCGTCGTCAAAATCAGACCATCTGAACGCTGACGCGATACAAACTGACCGTCGACATGCACCTCCAGCTCAATCAGACGAAACGCACTCTTGATGACGACATCATTCAGGGCGACCGCCTGCTGTATGGCCTGGTCAGCACGGGTGACCGCAGATTGCATCAACATGCGTGACTCAAGTTGGTGCTCGCCACTGAGGATTCTGTCAATTTGAACCAGCATATCCTCTGTTTGCAGATCGGTCAGAAAGCCCAGTCGCCCGCGGTTGATGCCAATCAACGGCACCCCGCTGTTGCGCAACGCCCGCCCGACACTGAGCATGGTGCCATCGCCACCCATGACAATCACCAGATCGGCCTGGCTGCCTAAATTTTCCAGCGCGGCTTGCTTAAAGCCGGTATCGGCCACAAAGGCCGCCGTATGTTCTTCTATGCAAACCGTTAATCCCCGTGCGCGCAGGTGTCTGGCCAATGTGGTCAAATCATCCTGCATGTGTTGCAGGGCAGCCGCATCCATGTATTTCCCAACAATGGCGACAGAACGGAATGTAGATTGCATGGCCGCATTAAAGCATAGAAGGCCAGAACTGAAAAGCGCAAGGGGCTATTAAGCGCGCTGCAAATGGTGCAAAATTCAGGCACGGCAACAAGGTCATCAAAAGTGGATAAACGCGCACAGATTTTACTCAAAACCCTGGTAGAACATTACATCAGTGAAGGTCAGCCTATAGGCTCACGCACCCTGCTCCAGCATTCCGGCCTGGATGTCAGTCCAGCAACCATCCGTAATGTCATGAGTGACCTTGAGCAACTGGGATTCATCACCAGCCCGCACACCTCGGCCGGTCGTGTACCGACCAAAAAAGGCTACCGCCTGTTTGTAGACTCACTGATGACGGTGCAGCCGCTGGATCAACGGGCACTGAGCCAACTTAAAAGCGGACTCACTTCCCCCAATCCGCAAGCGCTCATCGCCAATGCGGCCGACATGCTGTCACAACTGACGCAATTTGCTGGCGTCATACTGACCCCCAAGCGCAGCCGCAACACCCTGAAACACCTCGAATTCTTACATCTCAGTGAAAAAAAGATTCTGGTCATTCTGGTGACAGAGGATGGGCAGGTGCAAAACCGTATGTTGCTGACAGACAAGGTATTCACTGCCAGCGAGCTCACAGCCGCCAGCAACTACGTCAACAGCCAATGCCAGGGGCTATCGCTCGAAGAAGTACACGCCAGACTCAAACAAGAATTACAACAGGTGCAGATGGATATCAACCATTTGATGAGCGCGGCGATGGAAGCTGCCAGCCAGCCAGATAGCTCGGAAAAAGAGGCTGTAGTGATCGCCGGCGAACGCAATCTGCTACAGATAGACGATCTTTCAACCAATGTGACCAGCCTACGCAAGCTGTTTGAGATCTTTGAACGTCGCACTGCGCTGATGCAATTGCTGGACCACAGCCAACGTGCAGAAGGCGTGCAGATATTCATCGGCGGCGAAAGTGGCTATCTGCCACTGGATGAATGCAGCCTAGTCACCTCGCCCTATGAGGTGGATGGCCAGGTTGTCGGCACGCTTGGCGTCATCGGCCCCACACGCATGGCCTATGAGCGCGTTATTCCGATTGTCGACATTACCGCCAAGCTGTTGTCTAACGCCCTCTCCAACCAGTAGTGCGCTGACCACTAGTTGTCGGATTATGCCGACAACACTATCAGCGCAAACCTGCTAACCGCACCCTTTCACATCGTTCAGAATACGCCCACCTAAACACCACGGGAGCTTTCAAGATGAACATGCTGACATCCAAAAACACACAAAAATCACTGCTCTGGGCGACTTTGATCGCGTTGAGCCTAAGCACCTCTGCCTGCGGGTCTATGAGTACACGCGGTAAAAGCACGGCGCTCGGCGCTGGTATTGGCGCTGTCGGTGGCGCAGTGCTCACTGGAGGTAGCGCGATAGGCACCGTTGGTGGGGCCGCGATTGGTGGCGTGATTGGTAACCAGATTCACAAAAAATAATCGCGTCAGCGCCCTGTCGCGCACTTTTTTAACCGGCTGTCGTCATACGGGCTTTTAATCGCTTAAAATGCCCGTATGACTTATTACCAGCCTGAGCCTGCCTACACCCACGGCAGCCAATCCAAAGTGGGAATCCTGTTAGCCAATCTGGGGACGCCTGAGGCGCCGACTGCGAAAGCGTTGCGGCCTTATTTACAACAGTTTCTGATGGACAGGCGTGTGGTTGAAATCCCCCGCTTTATCT
The DNA here is from genome assembly GCA_964437895.1 of uncultured Methylotenera sp. GTDB lineage: Bacteria > Pseudomonadota > Gammaproteobacteria > Burkholderiales > Methylophilaceae > Methylophilus. The sequence goes on along the minus strand of CAYTIV010000167.1, from coordinate 656 downwards.
GGTGCTGGATTCTGCATTGCATCATTTTAGTGTTTCGTCCTAAAAAATCGGCTGAAAAATACGCCAGCATCTGGACGCCGGAAGGCTCGCCGCTCATGGTACACGCCCAGCGCCAGAAACAACTATTGCAAGCGCAGCTCACTGAAACACTCAAGGTTCCCTTTGCGCTCGAGTTGGGCATGACCTATGGCCAACCTAGCATGAAAAGCGCCATCGAATCGCTAAAAGCCCAAGGCTGCGACCGTATTCTGGTGTTTCCGCTTTATCCGCAATATGCCGCCAGCAGCACTGCGGCCGCGTTTGATGCCGTCTGGCGCGTGTTACTCAAAATGCGCAACGTGCCAGCGATTCGCACCATCAAGCACTATCACGACCACCCCTTATACATTCAAGCCTTGGCCAGCCATATCAAAGCCTACTGGCAACAGCATGGTCAACCCGACACACTGGTCATGAGTTTTCACGGCGTGCCCAAGTTTCATTTGCTTAAAGGTGATCCTTACCATTGCGAATGTCATAAAACCGGATGTCTGCTGGCTGAAGCACTCGGCCTGAGCAAAGCGCAATACCAAGTGGCGTTTCAGTCGCGTTTCGGGCGCCAAGAGTGGCTACAGCCCTACCTCGCCAATACCCTAGAAGCACTGGGTCAGCAGCAT
>CAYTIV010000166.1:0-4411 GCA_964437895.1 uncultured Methylotenera sp. | reverse complement strand
AAATCACTGTAGATGAACTCATCGAGTTGATTCCGGCCCCTGACTTCCCAACGGCGGGTATTATTTACGGTACGGCGGGTGTGAAAGAAGGCTACCGCACAGGTCGTGGCCGTGTCGTGATGCGTGGTCGTACCCACTTTGAAGATCTGGAAAGAGGCGGTCGCCAGTCCATCATCATTGATGAGCTGCCATACCAGGTCAACAAAAAATCTCTGATTGAAAAAATCGCCGAACTGGTCAACGAGAAAAAGATTGAAGGCATCTCTGATTTGCGTGACGAATCAGATAAGTCTGGCATGCGCGTAGTCATCGAGCTTAAGCGCGGTGAAGTGCCAGAAGTGATACTGAACAACTTGTACAAGCAAACGCAACTGCAAGATACTTTTGGTATGAACATGGTTGCGCTGATGGATGGTCAGCCGCGCCTGCTTAACCTGAAGCAGATGCTGGAAGCCTTCTTGCGTCATCGTCGCGAAGTTGTGACGCGTCGCACCGTATTTGAGTTGCGCAAGGCCAGAGACCGTGGGCATGTGCTCGAAGGCTTGGCTGTCGCGCTGGCAAACGTCGATGAGATGATTGCGATTATCAAGGCTGCGCCAACGCCGCCTGAAGCGAAAAAAGAACTGATGGCACGCCACTGGCATTCCCCAGTGGTGGAAGAGATGCTTAAACGTGCAGCGATGGAAGCTTCACGTCCTGAAGGCTTGTCTGTTGACTTTGGTCAGACCCCTAACGGTTATCGACTGTCAGAGGTTCAGGCGCAGGAAATTCTGCAAATGCGTTTGCAACGTTTGACTGGTCTGGAACAAGACAAGATCGTCAACGAGTACAAAGAAGTCATGGACATCATCGCTGACTTGCTGGATATTCTGGCCAAGCCAGAGCGTGTGACAGCGATTATTGTCGATGAGCTCAATGAGATTCAGAAGCAGTTTGGTGATAATCGCCGTTCTGAAATCGAGCAAAACACGCAAGACTTGTCCCTGGAAGATTTGATTACGCCGCAGGATGTCGTCGTGACCCTGTCCCATTCTGGCTACGTGAAATCACAGCCACTGGATGAGTATCGCGCACAAAAACGCGGTGGTCGCGGCAAACAGGCGGCCGCCACCAAAGAAGATGACTTCATCGACAAGATGTTTGTGGCCAACACCCATGATTACATTCTGTGTTTCAGCAGCCGTGGTCGTGTCTACTGGCTTAAGGTCTACGAAGTGCCACAAGGCAGCCGCGTCAGCCGCGGCAAACCGATTGTGAACCTGTTCCCATTGGAAGAAGGCGAGAAAATCAACGCGATTCTGCCCGTGAAGGAATTTGACGAAAGCCATTATGTATTTATGGCCACCGCCATGGGTACAGTAAAGAAAACAGCCTTGACTGAATTCGCTAACCCACGTAAGTCAGGCATTATCGCCATCAATCTTGATGACGGTGATTATCTGGTCGGCGCAGAAGTGACCAACGGTCAAAACGACATCGTTCTCGTCTCCAATGGCGGTAAGGCGGTTTGGTTTACTGAGGGTGATGTCCGACCTATGGGGCGTGCAACCCGCGGTGTACGCGGCATGAAGCTGACGGCCAAACAGCAAGTATTGTCTCTGCTGATTGCAGAAAACGATCAGCAGTCAGTACTGGTAGCCACCGAAAATGGTTATGGTAAACGCACCGTGTTGTCTGAGTTCCGTCACTCCGGCCGTGGTACGCAAGGCGTCAAAGCCATTGCCATCAGCGAACGTAATGGCCTGGCCATTGCAGCCAAGCTGGTGACGGCCGAAGACGAAATCATGCTGATCACCACGGGGGGTGTGCTGATTCGTACCCGTGTTAAGGAAATCCGTGACATGGGCCGTGCGGCACAAGGCGTGACGCTGATTAATCTGGGTGAAGGTGAAAAACTGTCAGGTCTGGAGAAGATCGTCGAGACTGACGAAGATGGTGAAGACATTCAGGAATAAGCAGACGCATGAAACAAATTTTTAATTTCTCTGCCGGCCCGGCAGTGCTTCCTAAACCTGTGCTGGAGCGTGCCCAAGCGGAAATGCTGGATTGGCATGGCAGTGGTATGAGTGTGATGGAAATGTCACACCGTGGCAAAGAATTCACCAGTATTCTCGAAAAAACCGAAGCCGACCTGCGTTCGCTGATGGCGATTCCAGAGAACTATAAAGTGCTGTTTTTGCAGGGCGGCGCCATTGCAGAAAATGCCATCATTCCGATGAATTTGCTCAATGGCCAATCTGCTGACTATGTAGTCACAGGTTCATGGAGCAAGCGCAGTGTGCAGGATGCCAAAGCGTACGGACAGATTAATATCGCTGCCAGCGCAGAAGCCACTGGCTTTACGACCGTGCCCGCATTTTCGGACTGGAAACTCGACCCGCAAGCGGCATACGTACACTATTGCACCAATGAAACCATCAATGGTGTTGAGTTTCTTGAGGTGCCTGACACGCATGGTGTGCCTATCGTGGCCGACATGTCCTCCCATATTCTTTCTCGTCCGGTGGATGTCTCTCAGTATGGTGTCATTTACGGCGGCGCACAAAAAAATATCGGCCCAGCCGGATTATGTCTGGTGATTGTCAGGGAAGATTTGCTCGAGCGGGCTTCACCGCTCACGCCAGCGGTCTTCCACTGGAAAACTCAGGCAGAAAACCAGAGCATGATCAATACGCCACCTACTTACAGCATCTACATTGCTGGCCTGGTGTTTGAGTGGTTGTTGGCTCAAGGTGGGGTAGCGGCGATCGAGAAGATCAATATTGCTAAAGCCAATCTGCTCTACAACTATTTGGATCAGACAGACTTTTACGCCAATACCATACAGACCGAGTATCGCTCACGCATGAACATCCCATTCCGTTTGCGCGATGAGCATTTAAATGATGCGTTCTTGAAGGCAGCAGATGCACGTGGTTTGTTACAGTTGAAGGGGCATCGCTCAGTAGGTGGCATGCGTGCCAGCATTTACAATGCGATGCCGATTGAAGGGGTGCAAGCCCTGGTTGAGTTCCTGCAGGAATTCGAAAAAAATAACTCATAAAACACATTAATAAATTATTTTAAATGTCTGATTCATTAAAACAATTTAGAGACAAGATTGACGCTATTGATGCGCAGGTACTGGCGCTGGTCAACGAGCGCGCCAAACTTGCGCGTGAGATCGGACATTTGAAGGACGATGGTGTCATTTATCGTCCTGAACGGGAGGCGCAAATCATCCGCCGCCTGCAGTCTGAAAATCAGGGGCCGTTATCTCCGGAGGCCGTGAGCAATATTTTCCGTGCCGTCATGTCCAATTGCCGAGCGCTGGAAAAAGAACTGGCCATTGCCTTTTTGGGGCCTTTAGGCACTTACAGTGAAGAGGCGGCACTCAAACAGTTTGGCGAAGGGCGTCAGGCCGTCGTCTGTGGCAGTATCGATGAGGTCTTCCGCACTGTAGAAGCCGGGCAGGCAGATTACGGCGTGGTGCCGGTCGAAAACTCAACCGAGGGCGCGGTAGGCATTACGCTTGATCTGTTGCTGGGGAGTGGCCTGCAAGTGGTGGGCGAGATTACCTTGCCAGTACATCATTGCTTGCTGTCGGCGCAGCAGGATATTGCCCAGATCACGCATGTGTTTTCGCATGCGCAGTCATTGTCACAATGCCATGAGTGGCTAAACAAGGTGTTGCCTAACGCGCAGCGTGAGGCCGTGACCAGCAATGCGCGTGCCGCGCAAATGACACACGAGTTGGTTGCCTCGCAGGGCACTTTTGCCGCAGCCATCGCCAGCAAGCGCGCCGCAGAATTGTTTGACCTGCACGTACTGGCTGAGAACATTGAGGATGATCCTAAAAACACGACCCGTTTTTTAGTGTTGGGTAACCATGCTGTCGCACCCTCCGGCCAGGATAAAACGTCTTTGATCATGAGTGCGCATAACAAACCAGGCGCGGTACTGCAATTGCTGGAGCCTTTATCCAGGCATGGCGTCAGCATGACCAAACTGGAGTCTCGTCCTTCTCGCCAAAACTTATGGAACTATGTGTTTTTTGTCGATATCGAAGGGCATCAGCAACAGCCTTCGGTGCAGGCCGCTTTAAAAGAGCTGGCCGAGCGCGCCACCTTCCTTAAAGTGTTGGGTTCTTACCCAACTGCCATTATCTAATTTTTGATTATGTCTAATTTATCTGATTTAGCACCCGCGAACATTCGCGCCATTGCGCCTTATCAAGGCGGCAAACCTATCAGCGAACTGGCCCGTGAAATGGGGCTTAATGAAGCGGATATTGTGAAACTGGCTTCAAACGAAAACCCGTTGGGGATGAGTCCTAAGGCGCAAATGGCGCTGGAAGAGGCGATCTACGAGATTGCTCGTTACCCGGATGGTAACAGCTTTGCATTGCGTGATGCGGTCAGTCACAAATATG
>CAYTIV010000165.1:0-4437 GCA_964437895.1 uncultured Methylotenera sp. | reverse complement strand
ACATGGTGACCAAATTCGGTATGTCTGATACCTTGGGCACCATGGTCTATGCCGGCAGTGAGCAGGATTCATGGATGGGCAGCATGTCTTCCCGCACTGTTTCTGAAGCCACGCAGCAGAAAGTAGATGCCGAAATTCGCCGCATTCTGGACGAGCAATATGCCATTGCGCGCAAGCTGCTGGAAGACCATAGGGACAAGGTAGAGGCGATGACCAAAGCTTTGATGGAGTTTGAAACCATAGACGCTGATCAGGTCAACGACATCATGGCGGGCTTACCCGTGCGTGCGCCTAAACCCAAAAATGGCCCCACGGTATCTACCGGCAGTGGCGGTGGGTCTGGCACCATTGTCAACCCTACACCGCAACCGACGGCCAAGGGTGATGAGGCTGAAAGCAACGCCTGATTGCGCGAGCCGGGTGTTACTGCTCCGGGCTTTCAGTTAAAATAACAAGGCTGGCATTTGCCAGCCTTTGTTTTTTGGGAAACCCATTTTAGTATGCTGTTTCAATGCGGACGTTTTCAACTGGATTTGTCGTCGCCCCAAGTAATGGGCATCGTCAATGTCACGCCAGATTCCTTTTCGGATGGTGGCCAATACCAGCATGTAGAAACGGCTGTGGCCCATGCGCTGGATTTGATTGCGCAGGGGGCAGCTGTGCTGGATATCGGCGGAGAGTCCACACGCCCCAATGCCGCCCCAGTGCCACTCGATGAGGAGTTGCAACGCGTGATTCCTGTGATCGAAGCGCTGGTCGCGCGCGAGATTTCAGTGCCTATTTCGATTGATACTTACAAGCCTGCTGTCATGCGTGCGGCGATTGCGGCAGGAGCCTCTATCGTCAATGACGTGCGTGGTTTGCAGGAGGAGGGCGCGCTGGCTGTCGTTGCGCAGAGCACGGCAGGCGTATGTATCATGCATATGCAAGGCACGCCGCAAACCATGCAGCAGGATCCACACTATGAGGATGTCGTGGCTGAGGTGACTGCCTTTTTGCGCACCCAGCGTGATGCCTGTCTGGCCGCAGGCGTGGCGCCACAACGCATCATGCTGGACCCTGGGTTTGGGTTTGGTAAAACGCGCGCCCACAATATTGCGCTGGCCAAGGCACTGCCCACATTGCTGACACTGGGCTGTCCCTTACTGGTCGGACTGTCACGCAAATCGGTGCTTGGGCAAATGACAGGTAATGATGTCGATGCCAGACTGTATGCCAGTGTGGCTGCGGCGGTGATTAGCGCCATGCAGGGCGCACATCTACTGAGGGTGCATGATGTGAAAGCCACCGTAGAAGCGCTTAAAGTCGTGACAGCCCTCAAATAATCACCACAGATCAATCAAAAAAGGAAAAGAGCGATGGCTAAACAGTATTTTGGCACCGATGGTATTCGTGGTCGTGTCGGCGCTTCAGTGATCACCCCGGAGTTTGTTATGAAGCTGGGCTATGCCGCTGGCCGTGTGCTGGCCAACCATGAGCATTTGCCGGCTGGCAAGCGGCCGACGGTACTCATCGGCAAAGATACGCGGATTTCAGGCTACATGCTAGAAGCCTCGCTAGAAGCGGGGTTGTCTGCCGCAGGTGTGGATGTGTTGCTGACCGGCCCCATGCCAACCCCGGCAGTGGCTTATTTAACCCGCGCGCTGCGCGCACAAGCGGGCATTGTCATTTCTGCCTCGCACAATCCCTACTATGACAATGGCATCAAGTTTTTCTCAGCACAAGGCACCAAATTGCCGGACGAGATGGAGTATGCGATTGAAGCCGCCTTGGCCGAGCCCATGCAGGTGATGGAATCCGCACACTTGGGAAAAGCCAGACGCGTAGATGACGCTGCTGGGCGTTATGTCGAGTTTTGTAAAAGTACCTTCCCTAACCATTTAGATCTGCGCGGCCTAAAAATTGTGTTGGACTGTGCCCATGGCGCGACCTATCACGTGGCGCCGCCGGTATTTCACGAGCTGGGTGCAGACGTGATTGCCATCGGTCATCAGCCAGATGGCCTCAACATCAACGAGCAAGTAGGCTCTACCCATCCCCAGGCTTTGCAGAAAGCCGTGGTTGAGCATCAGGCGGATTTGGGCATTGCCTTTGACGGCGATGGCGACCGCGTGATGATGGTGGATGGCGCGGGTCAGCTACTTGATGGTGACCAATTGCTGTATATCATTGCCATGGGCCTGTATGCCAAAGGTAAGCTCAAGGGCGGGGTGGCCGGTACCTTGATGACTAATTTGGCGCTAGAGCACGCCCTGCAAAAACATCAGATTCCATTTGCGCGTGCCAAGGTTGGCGATCGCTACGTACTGGAGCTGTTGCAGGAAAGAAACTGGAAACTAGGCGGTGAGAATTCCGGGCATATCCTGACGCTGGATAAGCATACCAGTGGCGATGCCATTATCGCCGCTTTGCAGGTGCTGCACTCACTCCGTGAGAGCGGAAAAACCTTGCAACAGTTGGGTGCCGATCTCACGCTATACCCGCAAGTCCTGATCAATGTCAACACTCCACAAAAGCTGGATCTGAACCAAGAGGCCGTGCAAACAGCGGTTAAACAGGCGGAAACCGTACTCAATGGTGAAGGCCGCGTCTTGTTGCGTGCTTCAGGCACAGAACCCAAAATCCGTGTCATGGTCGAAGGATTGAAGCAGGATATTGTGCAGAAGCAGGCTGAGCAACTGGCAGAGGTGATCCGTCAACTGGCCGCCTGACGCACCTGATGAACCGGAGATGGCATGGATACTTTCAGTCACGCATTATGGGGCTACGGCCTGTTTGGCTTTCGCAAATATCCCAAATTTGCGGCACTGATGGGCGCCATGCCCGATCTGATTTCATTTGGGGCGCTGTTGCTACTAAGGGTTATCGAAGGAAATTACAGCTTCGGTAAGCCGGCCCTAGCCACCTTGCCCGCCTGGATTTATCCGGCTTATACGGTGGGACATAGTTTTGTCATCGCCTTTGTCGTGATAGGCCTGGTCGCGCTCTGGCGGCGTGATATCGCGTTTGCCATGCTGGCCTGGCCCTTTCACATCACGCTGGACTTTCCATTTCATAGCCTGCAATATTTTGCTACGCCCATGTTCTGGCCGCTTTCCGATTTCAAGATCGATGGTATTCCGTGGTCAAACTGGTATATCTGGTGGCCAAATGTCGCCGGTATCGCCATTCTGCTGGCGTATCGCTTGCGTCAGCGTCGTCAACGCTTAGCTTAGCGTCTTCTGCACTGAACCAGGTCTCGCTGGGTACCTATGTGTATTCACTGATGCAGTAGCCAGATAATCATGTGGCTTGCTCATCACAGGCATTTTGCGCTGCGTAATTTCCTGGCCATAAAAAAGCCCTGCACTTACGGGCAGGGCCTGAATAGCAGCCTCACTGACTAAAGCGTCAGCATTGCGGCCCGGTGGCAAAAAACACGCCGCCGGCGATATGGTGAATGGTGCGTAATGTCTCGTGGCCTTCAAAGTGCCAGTGGCCGTCACTGAATACACGGCTATCGGCTTGTGCGGCGACGACTTCGGCAATAAATAGATCGTAATACTCTTGCGTGTGCGATTCGGGAATGATGCGGCATTCCAGCCAGCCGACACAGCCTGATACCAGCGGGGCGGTGATGCGCTGGGCGGCAAAGGTTTCAATGCCGTATTCAACAAATTTATCCGTATCGGGCAACGCGCGTCCACTGATGGCCCCCACTTGCTTGACCAGCTCAATTTGCGTCACACACGGCAGGTTGATGGCAAAGGTCCCTTCCGCCTCCATGAGGGTGCGCGTATAGGTTTTGCTGTCGATGACCACGGTGACTCTCGCCGGATTAAAGTCGAGTGCGCACACCCATGCCGCGGCCATGACATTGCGCTGACCGGCATGGGAGGTGGTAATCAGCGTGGTCGGGCCATGATTCAATAGCCTGAACGCTTTAGCAAGATCAACCGCTTGCAGGCTCACGCTTATTTCTGCCAGTTGTCTTTGAGTGTCACCGTTCTATTGAACACGGGTTTGCCGGTGACGCTGTCTTTGCGGTCTGCCACAAAGTAGCCGTGGCGCTCGAACTGGAAGCTATCCCCAGGCTGGGCGTCTTTCGCGCTCTGCTCCAGCTGTGCCGTGATCACGGTGACTGAGTTCGGATTGATGTCGTCAAGAAAGTCTTTATCGCCGCTGCCTGGATGCGCCTCTTTGAACAGACGGTCATACATGCGGATTTCGGTCTGGTAGGCGTGTGCGGCACTCACCCAGTGGATGTTGCCTTTGACTTTGACACTGTCAGCCCCTGGCGTGCCAGACTTGGTGTCAGGCAGATATTCGCAGTGTACGGTGGTGATGTTGCCTGCCGCGTCTTTTTCACAGCTGAGACACTTCACGACATAACCATAGCGCAAGCGCACCATATTGCCAGGGAACAGGCGGAAGTAGCCTTTGCTTGGCTCTTCCATA
>CAYTIV010000164.1:0-4459 GCA_964437895.1 uncultured Methylotenera sp. | reverse complement strand
GTTTGTGCTGCGTCAGGAACCACATGCCATCAGACAGGTAAGGGAAGTTGACCTTACCGTCATTGAAGAACTTCATGTAGTTAGGGTCTTCCCATTTTTTGCCGATGCCATTGTCGTAGTGGCCCAAAAAGCGACCTTCAATCACTTCTTCTGGTGCGTTCACATAGGCTTTACCAGCGATCAATTTGGCCACTTCAGGACGGTTCTTGGTCGCATCAATGTAGCGGCAGGCGTCGAGAATCGCTTTGGGCACTGCCAGTGCGGTGTTGGGGTTTTTGGCCGTGAACTCAGCAGTGGTGCCCAGCACTTTTTCTGGGTGGTCGGTCCAGATATCTTGCGTAGTGGCCACGGTGTAACCAATCTTGTCGTAAATCGCACGTGCATTCCAAGGTTCGCCCACACAGTAACCATCCATGTTGCCAATACGCATGTTGGCTACCATTTGCGGTGGCGGGACCACAATGGTTTTAACATCTTGCAGCGGGTTAATGCCGTAAGTCGCCAACCAGTAATACAGCCACATGGCGTGGGTGCCGGTCGGGAACGTTTGTGCAAAGGTGAAGTCGCGGTTCTCGTTATCGAGCAGACGCTTCAGCGTAGCACCGCTGGTGACGCCTTTTTCTTTCAGCTGGTTGGCCAGTGTGATGCCCTGACCGTTGTGGTTCAGTGTCATCAAAATGTTCATGTCTTTTTGCTGACCACCGATACCCAGTTGTACACCGTACATCAGGCCGTACAACACATGAGCGGCATGCAGTTCGCCGTTCACCAGTTTGTCGCGCACACCGGCCCAAGAGGCTTCTTTGGAAGGCACAATCTTGATGCCGTATTTTTTATCAAACCCCATTTGCGCCGCAACGATGATAGGTGCGCAGTCTGTCAGCGGAATAAAGCCCACTTTCACTTCGGTGATCTCAGGGGCGTCAGAGCCTGCAGCCCAAGCCTGGCTACGAATCGCAGAAGGCACCATGTTCATCATGGCGGCAGCACCAAACGCGCCGGCCAGCGTATTCATAAAGAAATGGCGGCGTTGCTGATCCACCTGGTCCACCTGATCTGGGGTCGGTGTGGGCTGTGAAGGCGTTACTGTTTTTTTATCGGAACTACGCATCTCTACTCCTTGAAAAGTCAGTGAATTGGCAAAGCTGAAAACAAAAAAGGCGTCCTGAACACACACCGCTGCCGGTCTGCACTCAGGACGCCTTTGTCCGTTACATCATTTTTTTACGACTACACAGCGCTGGGCTGTGTCGGGTATTACCTTAAATCTTCAACCGCCATTGGCTGAGACTCAAGCATGATTAGCAATTGCCGTGCCAACGCCTCAATTCTGCTTAAAAAACCGTTTTAGCCCGTGTTTTAGGCGAAATCATTCTAGTCATCTGCCTGCCAAGGCCCTCAAAACGGGTTTAGGCAGGCGGTGCGTCGCACCATACGTGTGCGCATGCACCAAATTATCTGGCATTTATCGCGGCTGTAAATGACGCGCCAGAATGTTCTCCGCCACATCTACGATACGACGGTTTTGCTCCATGGCCTGACTGCGCATGAGTTTGTAGGCCTCCATTTCGTCCAGCCCGCGCGTGCTCATCAACACACCCTTGGCGCGTTCGATCAACTTGCGCTCACTGAGCGCTTTTTTTGTGTCTGAAAGCTCGCTCTCCATCTCTGCAATCTGGCGTGACTGTTGTTGCAGCAGCGAGATAATAGAGGCCATGGGGTAAGGCGGCGTATTCCCGTGCGACTGAAAACTGAGGTCGCGCTCGACTGGAATCGCCAAGTTAAAAAACGAACTGTTCATGGCCGCCGTCGGGGTCGCCTGGATGGCCTCTAGATAACTGCGGGTCTGCGCCAAGTCTTGCTTAGCCTGATGGGTGAGGCCAGCCAGCAAGGTGTGCATAGACTGCACCAGCTGGCATTGAATCTGCCACATCTCACTCAGGCGCTTGCTGCACAAGTCAAACCACAAGTCTGCATTGTGCGGTTGTAACGCCTGCTGATCTTTGGCCGTGGCCAGCTTGTTGCGAAACTGCTGTTGTTGCTGATGCCAGTCGGCTTGCTGCCAATGGCGCCAGGCCTGGCAGATCTCGGCATTGCCAAACTGACAGAACAGTTCAAAGTGACGGTCTTGCTGATCTATCAACTCCAGCAGCTTGTGCTGATGCGGCTGCTCCAAACAGCCCGAGCCAAACAGATAAGCCCCCACGGCACGCTCCTGCCCGGCAAACTCCTTGCCCTGAATCAAATGGTATAGCGTGAGCAAAGCGGTGGAGATTTTGCTGTTGGCCGAACTGCCGGTGATCTCAAAAATGAGGGCAATCAGGCTGCCGATGAGCCGGCTAAAAGACTCGATACAGTCGGTGAACGAGATCTTTTGCAGCGTAATCTCATGACGCAACGTCGTGAGCTGATCCAGCCCCAGCAATATCCACGAGATCAGTGTCAGCTGCTTGGCATCTGCCAGCACATCACTTTGCAGATGTTGTTGCAGCGCTGCTCTAAAGCTGGCTTCCATCGCCTGATTCTGCACAATAATCTCAGCCCGCTCGGCAGCAAAACGCGCCCCGGCCGAGGCAATGTAAAGGCAACTCGCACCACGCTCGACCTGCATCTGGTGAATGATATGGCCGATATTTTCAACAAAAGTGATACAGCTATCGAGTCGCTCAAGCTCCTCGATATGGCGGATTTTTGCCAGAGTAATGGTTTGTGCCGGGGTGATTTCTGTGTTCATCCTGCGCCTTAAAGCAAAAAACGTGCGCGATTGTAATAGAGAATGGTGGGTGTGGCGCGAATGCGCGGCTCAAATTCAAGCTATTTGCAACACAAGTTGATATCCCGCAGAGTTTGTGCAAATTAAGTTGACGTAGAGATAGCACCAAGTGCGCGGCGGCTTTAGGCTACAATCAGTGCAGCAGTCTTGCTCTGGCTTGGTATTAGTCATTCATGCAAGATCAGCATAAGCAATACAATCAAGAAGCTCAGGAGATTTCAGCCATGTATATCAACCATGCAATTATTTATATAGATATCCACGGGCCGCTATAATTATTATGTCTTACTAGTTCGCGGAGTGAAATGACGTTTGAAGAGTGGATGAGGTATCGTGGGTTATCTGAGTCCTCAGTGAAAAAATACGAAGGCGCCATCAGTGGTGCTATGTCTCAGTGGGCAATGGAGGGTGGCCTAATAGCTGGTCCGCTAACATCAATCCAAAGCCGCAGCAAGTTCGAATCCGTTGCTACTGATCTCCGCATGCTTTCAATCTACTTGGAGCGAAATGAGCGGGGACATAACATGTACAGTAGCGCACTAAATAAGTACGCAGAATACCTGCAAGACGGTTATGACTCAGATATAGAGTCTGACGTTGAGATTATTTTAGCCGATCAGAACATCGAAAATACCGAAAAGGCCTCCTTGCTTAAAACCCGAATCGGACAGGGTAGTTTTAGGCAGAAATTAATCGCCCTTTGGGGCGGGTGTGCTGTTTCAGGCTACAAAGACCTATCCTTATTGGTTGCGTCTCACATCAAGCCATGGCGAGCTTCGACGAACGCTGAGCGCCTTGATCAATACAATGGGTTACTCTTAATTCCAACCTTGGATAAGGTGTTCGATTTAGGGTTCATCTCGTTCGACGCAAACGGTCACATTCTTATATCACCGTTGCTGAATCAGCCAATAGATTTGGGTATAAACGAGACTATGAAAATAAGGTTGCAAGAAGCGCATCAGGAATACATGAGCTTCCATCGTAAAAATGTATTTCGTGACAAATAACAATGAGTCGCCGCCTTAGTGCCAGCCGCCACCCATGACCTTATACAAGGTGAGCTGGCTGGTGGCGTCGTTGAGTTGCATGGTCACCAGGGTTTGCTGCCCGGTGTATAAGGTGCGCTGCGCATCGAGTACTACCAGATAACTATCCACCCCGTTTTTAAACCGTGCTTCTGCCAGCTGAAACGCTGCGGCTGCCGCCGTGGTGAGTGATTGCTGTGCTTCTAGTTGGGCTTGCAGGCCCTCACGTTGTGCCAGCACGTCGGCCACTTCTCTAAACGCGGTCTGAATCGTCTTTTCGTATTGGGCGAGCAAAATATCGCGGCTTTTTTCACCGGCCTCAACATTGCTGCGCACGCGCCCCGCGTTAAAGAGCGGGAGGCTAACCTGTGGCACAAAGGTCCAGATGCCTGAGCCCTGACGGAACAGACCGGAAAGCTCGGTGCTGGCAGAGCCCACCGTAGTGGTTAGGCTGATGGTGGGAAAGTAGGCCGCGCGGAGTGCGCCGATGTTGGCATTGGCTGCTTGCAGTTTATGTTCGGCGGCTTGTACATCCGGGCGTTGTTGCAAGGTCTCGGAGCGTACGCCTGCTGGCAGGTCGCGGGTGAGCACCACGGGTGCCAGCGTCTCACTTGGTAGCCATTGACTAGGCACGGGCGTGCCAGCCAGCAGATTCAGT
>CAYTIV010000163.1:0-4466 GCA_964437895.1 uncultured Methylotenera sp. | reverse complement strand
GACTTGATACGATACCAAATCCTGTAATCACTACGCGACGCATTGCGCCTCCCATAACTTCAAAAACGATAAGGTTGACTAGAAATTATCCGTGCTGGTAAACAACCCGACACGCAGATCTGTCGCTGAGTAAATCTCGCGGCCATCGACCTCCATGCGCGCATCAGCAATACCCATCACCAGCTTGCGCATGATGACGCGCTTGAGGTCGATGTGGTAACGCACCAGCTTGGCAGAAGGCAATACCTGCCCAGTAAACTTCACTTCGCCAGAACCCAGTGCACGCCCGCGGCCAGGCCCACCTTTCCAGCCTAAAAAGAAACCGACCAATTGCCACATGGCATCCAGACCCAGACAGCCTGGCATGACAGGATCACCTGTAAAGTGGCAATCAAAAAACCATAAATCAGGACTGATATCGAGCTCGGCGATGATCTCGCCTTGGCCATACTTGCCGCCTTCATCGGAAATTTTCACGATGCGATCGAACATCAACATGGGTGGCAATGGCAATTGGGCATTGCCCTCACCAAACATTTCACCACGACCACAGGCCAACAACTCCTCTTTACTGAAACTACTTTGCTTAGTCATGTATTTTTAGATTTTTAGTATAAAACAATATTTTCGCCGGAAAATGCGTTTAGTGAAAGCTTTTTGTCACCAAATAACTATACCGACCTGTATACTTTTATGAAAAATAGCGGTAGTATTCGCAAAATTGTTACTGAATTTTACAGTTTACAAAAGTACGTACCATCAGGGTTTAAACGATAATTGACGCAAAATGGTCCGCTTTGAATTACAAATTAGTTACAATTAAGCTTCCTTCAAAATTCAATCATCATCAGGAAATCAGGCATGCAAGATCAACAGCTCAATGATTGGCGTTCACACGCACTCACACTGGAGTCAGAAGTCAATAAAGTCGTCGTCGGTCAGGAGAATCCCGTCCGCCTGATTACCATCGCCGTCTTCGCACGTGGCCATGTGCTGTTGGAAGGAGATGTTGGGGTAGGTAAAACCACGTTGCTGCGCGCCTTTACCCGCGGCATCGGCGGCGGCTATCAGCGTATCGAGGGCACGATTGACCTGATGCCTAACGATTTGGTGTATCACACCTATCTAGGTGAGGATGGCAAACCACACGTCAGCCCAGGCCCGTTGTTGATGTCTGGACAGGACTTGTCGATTTTCTTTTTTAACGAAATCAACCGTGCCCGTCCGCAAGTACACTCTCTGATGTTGCGCGTCATGGCCGAGCGCACATTGACGGCATTTAACAAAGAACACTACTTCCCACACATGCTGGTATTTGCAGACCGCAACCAAGTAGAGCGTGAAGAGACTTTCGACATTCCTTCTGCGGCACGTGACCGCTTTATGATGGAGATTCCAATTGTTGTGCCGGCTGCGCATGACATTATGGAATCCCTGATTTTTGATACCCGCTTCCACGATGTGGATCAGCTGATCTCAAATGTGCCAGCCGATATTCTCCAATTTGACCAGCTCAACAGCTTTGCCAAGGTGATTCAGGAAAACATTCAGGCGAGCCCTGCCCTGCGCAAATATGCGCTAGACCTGTGGCTGGCCACCAAGGACCCGGTCGCTTACGGCGTTAAAGTCTCTAATGTCGACATGAAGCGCTTGGTGCTGAGTGGCGCCAGTCCGCGCGGCATGGGCATGCTGTTACGTGCAGCCCGTGTGAACGCTTGGTTGAATGGCCGTGCCGCCGTCGTGCCTGAAGATTTACATGCCGTGTTCCACGAAACCATCGCGCACCGCCTGGTGTTTAGCCCCGTGTATGAAATGCGCCGCACCGAGATTGCGCGCGAATTGCTCACTGGCATCATCAACGCTGTTGCGGCGCCCTGATACACACCGGTAGTCACATGATGGAAACCGTCAAGGAATTTACCTACCACACCGGCTGGCGTTCGCGTTCACGGCGCCCGGGCAGACATAAGAGCAACCAGCGCGGCATGGGCATGGAGTTTCGTGGCCATACCACCCTGCTGTCTTACCCTGACCCACGCAGGATTGATATTCGCCAGACCATACGCGACCCGATGGAACAGGTCTATGTGCGTATTTTCAATCAGAAAAGTGCAACACCGGTGTTCGTCATGTGCGATATGTCTGGCTCCATGCAGTATGGCAGCCCGCATACCAAACTGGTGACTGCGGCGCAGATTACGCGCTCAGTGGCACAATCTGCTAGCCGCAATACAGATCCTGTCGGCTTTATTGGTTTTGATGATGATCTGCATGATAGCTGGCTGAGCACACTCTCACTGCGCCCACACACCATGTTCGAGCTGGCTGACCGCCTTGAGAACCACCTACCCAACGAGGTAGGGGCCAGTGCTTTGTTGGAAAGTGTCCGCCTGCTGCCACGCGAGCGCTCATTGATTTTTCTGGTGTCCGACTTTCACATGCCACTGGAGCAGCTGGAAGAAGCCTTATTGCTGATGCTACGCCATCACATCGTGCCAGTCATTTTGTGGAACAGCACAGAATACAAACAGCTGCCTGAGTTTGGTATCACCAGTATCAATGACCCAGAGACCGGAGAGCGACGCACGCTGTTTCTGCGGGCGTCTTACCGTCAGCGCATTCTGGAAGCGTTCAACGCACGCAGACAAGCGATTGAAGATATTTTTATGAGATTTGATATGCAGCCCTTTTTTGTGGAAGACACGTTTGACGCAGATCAGCTGACCGACTACTTCCACCAATACGTGCCTGCCTAAGGAAAGCGACCGATGAAAGCGCGCCAACATTTACCTTCTCTAATTATTGCAGCTGCATTACTGACGAGCTCCTGCCTAGTGCAAGCAGACGTGATATTGCCTGATGTTGACAACAAGTTTATCAGCGTCAAGGAGATCAACCCCAGCCGAGATGCCGGTTTTGTCGTCGGTGATAAGTTGCAGCGCACCATGATACTGACCGTCAAGCAACCTTATGACCTGATTCGGGAGTCATTACCGATTGTAGGCTACGAGCACCGTTATCGTGGCCAGATTTCAGGCATCGAGCTTACCGCAATCCAAGTGAAAGAAGACCGCAGCAGTCAACAAACCACTTACACGATCAATCTCGAGTATCAAGTATTCAAGTCTGGTCGCGTGGTCAGGCCCGCTATTTTGCGGGGAGAGATTGTCAAACTGCGGCAGCAAGGCAGCACCGAGGTCAAACAATTCCGTATGCCTTCTTTTAATTTTAGAACCTCACCACTTTCGGTATATGGTGAAGTGAATCTTAAAAACGAAATGAGTCCCTTTGTAGCACCGCTCAAGCTGCAAGCCTCTAAAGAATGGTTGTCATTAAAAGTGGCCGCAACCACGCTGGCACTCAGCCTGCTTGGCTTATTGTATGTCTTAGGCGCACGTACATGGCTCCCTCGCATGGGTGGTGCTTTTGCCAAAGCATATCGAAAAGTGAATCGACTGTCTGATGACCCCGCAGATATTCAACAAGCCATCACAACCATCCACGAGGCCCTGCATCAAGTAGCCGGACATAGCGTCTTTGGTAACGGTATTGATCGCTTCGTGTTAGAAAAGCCAGCTTTTGCGGCGGCCAAACCAGAAATCGAACGCTTTTTTGCATTATCTCGCCAAGTGTTCTTTGATCCACAAACACCCTTGGCACTTGGTGTTGCACCTCGCCAATGGCTGAAAACATTCTGCCGCCACATGCGTGACTGCGAACGTGGTTTGCGCCCAGAGGTGCAGTCATAATGGCATTTACACATCCTTGGCTACTGTGGGCCTTGCCTATGGCCTTGCTGCCATTGCTGCTTGAGCGTGCGCACAGCAAACACTACTCGTGGATGGGGCTGCTCCCCCCTGACCCATTGTCCAGCTTGATCGGTTTCTTGCTCAAGGTCTTGGCCATGTTAAGCATTGTATTCATCATTCTGGGACTGGCAGGTCCACACAGTCTGGAGCAGCAGGTTGAGCGTACAGGTGTCGGCGCACAGATTGGCTTGGTACTGGACCGCAGCGCCAGTATGGATGACCCGTTTGCCGGTGATGAAGCAGGCCATGTGGGCGAAACTAAGTCTGTTGCGGCAGCGCGGCTGATGACTCAGTTTATTGAGAAACGCAGCAATGACATGATGGGCCTGATCACCTTTAGTAATTCCGCCATGTACGTACTGCCACTTACCGAGAATAAAGAGGCTATCTTGTCTGCTATTCAAGCAACCGCTGGCAACTCACTATTTCAGACCAATATTGGTGGCGGCCTGACCAGTGCGGTAGAGTTATTCAAGGACATGCCGGATTCAGGTTCCCGCGTCATCATTTTGATTTCAGATGGTGCCGGCCGTGTCAGTGATATGGTGCAACAAAAACTGCGTGACTGGCTGCAACGCTACAACATCGGCCTGTACTGGATTGTGTTACGTCAGCCGGGCGGTGTCACTATTTTCGATCCGAAATATGCTGAAAGCA
>CAYTIV010000162.1:0-4491 GCA_964437895.1 uncultured Methylotenera sp. | reverse complement strand
GTAGCAAGGACATTCCGGTGCGGGTGGTGCTGGAAGATGGCTCCAGCTACGCCCATGCAGGCAAACTCAAGTTTAGTGGCATTAGCGTCAACCCAACCTCGGGAGCGGTCACCCTGCGTGCAGTAGTACCCAACCCAGAAGGCTTGTTGCTGCCAGGCATGTATGTACACGCCCTGATTGACATGGCCGAGGACAAAGCCACCATGCTGGTGCCACAACGCGCCGTCAGCCGCAACGCGCGCGGTGAACCCATGGTGCTGGTGGTGGATGCCGCCAACAAAGTGGCGCAAAAAACCATAGAGACCACCGGCACGCTGGGTGACCAGTGGCGCGTGGCCAGCGGCCTGCAGGCTGGGGATCGCGTGATCATGGACGGCGTACAAAAAATCAGTGTCGGCAACGAGGTAAAGCCGCTGCCGTTTAATGCCGCCGCTGGTTCTAACCCAAGTTCTAACCCAAGTTCGAACCCAGGTTCCAGCCCAGAATCGGGCGCAGGACCGGGCGCACCTTCTGGCCGTGACAGTGCCCCTGCCTCGGCGGCGCGTTAACAGGGATCCCCGCATGGCTTACTTTTTTATACAGCGCCCCATCTTCGCCTGGGTAATTGCCATCGTCATTATGCTGACAGGCCTGGGTGCCATCCAATGGCTGCCATTGGAGCAATATCCAGACATCGCACCACCGCGCGTTTCTATCAATGCCAGCTACACCGGCGCCTCGGCCGATACCGTAGAAAACTCGGTGACGCAGGTGATTGAGCAGTACATGAAGGGCATCGATAACCTGACCTATATGTCGGCCAGCAGCACCTCCTCCGGCTCGGCCAATGTCAGCCTCACGTTTGACGCAGGCACCGACCCGGACGTGGCCCAGATGCAGGTGCAAAACAAACTGCAACAAGCCATGCCACGGCTGCCACAAATCGTGCAGAGCCAAGGCGTAACCGTGGCCAAGACCGGCATTGATTTCCTGATGTTGATTTCACTGGTGTCTGACAGCCCATCCGTGCGCGCCATTGATATTGGCGACTATATTTCCAGCAACCTGGTAGACCAGATTAGCCGGCTAGATGGCGTGGGCGATGTGCAGACCCTGGGTTCAGGCTATGCCATGCGTATCTGGCTGGACCCGGCCAAGCTGCAAAAATACAGCCTGATGCCCTCAGATGTGTCGGCGGCCATCCAAGCGCAAAACACCGAAGTCTCCTCTGGCCAACTCGGCGCGCTGCCCTCGGTCAAGGGGCAGTCACTGAATGCGCCGATCACCGCCCGCAGCAAACTGCAAACCGTAGAGCAATTCAATCAGATCATCGTCAAGTCAGGCGAAGATGGCTATGTGGTGCACCTGAGTGATGTCGCGCGGGTAGAACTGGGGGCCGAAAGCTATACCCCTGTGGCCAATCTCAACGGCAAGACCTCTACCGCGTTTGGCGTCAAACTGGCGTCCGGCGCCAATGCGCTGG
This sequence comes from uncultured Methylotenera sp., assembly GCA_964437895.1. Lineage (GTDB taxonomy): Bacteria > Pseudomonadota > Gammaproteobacteria > Burkholderiales > Methylophilaceae > Methylophilus. The sequence continues at coordinate 3,029 of CAYTIV010000162.1, read as the reverse complement.
CCACGGCGCAACGCGTGAAAGACAAGGTCGCCGCGCTTGCGCCCTACTTTCCGCCTGAGCTCAAGCTCAGCGTTTATATCCCGTATGACACCACGCCGTTTGTACGCATCTCGATCAAAGAGGTGGTCAAATCTCTGGCCGAGGCGATTTTACTGGTGGTCATCATCATGTACGTGTTTCTGCAAAACCTGCGGGCCACCCTTATTCCTGCCATCGCCGTGCCGGTGGTGTTGCTAGGCACCTTTGGCGTACTGGCGGCGTTTGGCTTTTCCATTAACACACTCACCATGTTCGGCCTGGTGCTGGCCATCGGCCTGCTGGTGGACGATGCTATTGTCGTGGTCGAAAACGTCGAGCGCGTGATGCGCGAACAAGGGCTCTCGCCCAAAGAGGCGACGCGCCGCTCCATGGGCGAGATCACCAGCGCACTGGTCGGCATCTCGCTGGTGCTGTCCGCGGTGTTTATCCCGATGGCGTTCTTTGGCGGCGCAACCGGGGTCATTTATCGCCAGTTTTCAATCACCATCGTGTCTGCCATGTTGCTCTCCGTGCTGGTGGCATTAACCCTCACCCCCGCCCTGTGCGCCACCTTGCTCAAACCACACAGTCACCAACGCGCCGGCGGGCTGTTGGCTGGCTTTTTCCGCGGGTTTAATCCGGCGTTTGATGCCTTATCGCTACGCTATCAGCGCATCGTAGAGGGCACCCTGCGCGCCAAAGCACTGAGTCTCGTCGTCTATGCTGGGCTGATTTTGCTGCTGGTTGGCCTGTTTATGCGCTTACCCAGCTCATTTTTACCGACAGAAGATCAAGGCACGCTAATGGCGCAGATCCAGCTACCGGTCGGTGCCACCGATACCCGCATGCAGCAGGTGCTACGCCAAGTCGAGCGCTACCTGAATAGCCAGTCTAATGTCATAGATGAATACCTGACTATTTCTGGCCTGGGGCAAAGTGGTGGCAGCAGTCAAAACACCGGCCGCGCATTTATCAAATTGCGCGACTGGTCTGAGCGGGGTGAAGGCGAAGATGCCGCCAGCCTGGCAGACAAGGCCACCAAAGCCCTGTCGCGCATCCGCGATGCCAAGCTGTTTGTCTCGCAACCGCCGCCCGTGCGCGGGCTGGGCCAAGGCTCAGGCTTTACCATGCAGCTCAAAGATGTCGGCGGTTTGGGGCATCAGGCGCTGATGGATGCCCGCAACCGCTTTTTGGAGATCGCGGGCGACAACCCAAAACTCAACCGTGTGCGTGCGACCGGTCTGGACGATACGCATATGTTCAGGGTACAGATTGATGACCAAAAAACCGGCATCTACGCTCTGGCGACCGCCAGCATCAACAGCACGCTGTCCATCGCCATGGGCGGCACCTATGTCAACGACTTCATCAACAAGGGTCGGGTGAAAAAGGTTTATCTGCAAGGGGATGCCCCGTTCCGCATGCAACCGGATGACATCCAGCGCTGGTATGTGCGTAACACCAACAGCCAGATGGTGCCTTTTTCTGCCTTCTCCAGTACACGCTGGGTTAGCGGCTCGCCCTTGCTAGAGCGCTTTAACGGCATCTCGTCGGTCGAAATTGTGGGCGAACCCGTCAAAGGCGTGAGCACCGGCGAGGCCATGCGCATTGTCGAAGACATCGTCAAACAGCTGCCGCCCGGCATTGCCATGGAGTGGAGTGCGCAGTCTTACCAGGAGCGCTTGTCTGGCTCACAGGCGCCGTTGCTCTACACCATCTCGCTGGTCTTTGTGTTTTTATGCTTAGCCGCGCTGTATGAGAGCTGGGCGGTACCGTTCTCGGTCATCATGGTGGTGCCGCTGGGGGTGCTCGGTGCCGTGCTGGCCACCACCCTGCGCGGCATGACGGCAGACGTCTATTTCCAGGTCGGCCTGCTCACCACCATCGGCCTGGCTGCCAAAAACGCCATCCTGATTGTGGAGTTTGCCAAGCACTTGCAGGAACAAGGGCATGCCCTGTTGGATGCCACGCTGCAAGCGGTCAAACTGCGCCTGCGCCCTATCCTCATGACCTCACTGGCATTCGTGTTCGGCGTGCTGCCGCTTGCTTTCAGTGAAGGCGCTGGCGCGGTCAGCCGACAGTCCATAGGCACCGGCGTGCTAGGCGGCATGCTCACGGCCACCTTCCTTGGCATTTTCTTCGTACCGCTGTTTTATGTATTGATACGGACCCTGTTCCCGTACACGCCAGAGACCGAGACCGTATCGCATGAGTAAGCACATGAGCACACCTGCATTTTCAACACTCGCCAGCCTGCTGACATTGACCCTGGGGCTCAGTGGCTGCATAGACCTGGCGCCGTTTTACAAACGGCCAGAGGCTCCCGTGCCAGCCAGCCTAGGTCAACCACCGGCGGATGACAAAGCCTTTAGCGCCCAGCCCTGGCAAACGTATATTCAAGTACCCGCCCTGCGTGAGGTGATTGCACTCGCGCTGGCCAATAACCGTGATCTGCGCGTCGCGGCACTGACCATTGAGCAATCCCGCGCCCTTTATCAGGTGCAACGTGCAGACCTGTTTCCTACCGTGGCCGCCACCGTCTCCGAAACCGCTTCCAAAGGCATGGCCAGCGCCGGGAACAACACGGCTGGCAATACCGCCGGCGCCGCCTCAGGCGTTGCAGGTAGCAGTAACAGCAGCGGCAATATCTCGCATATCTACCGGGCCACGGTCGGCTTTAGTGCCTACGAGCTTGACCTGTTTAGCCGCATTCGCAACCTGAACGCGCAGGCCTTGCAGACCTTTTATGCCAATGAAGAAAATCGCAACAGCACGCAGATCAGTCTGGTCGCAGAAGTCGCCAATGCCTGGCTCACCCTCTCGGCGGACCAGAAACGGCTGGCCATCGCACGGCAAACCTTGCAAAGCCAGCAATCCACCTACGAGATCTATCAGAAGATGTTTGCCCTGGGCGTGACCAATGCCCTTACCTTAAAGCAACTGCAAACCAGCGTAGACAGCGCACGCGTGGCCGTGGCCACCTACACCATGCAGATTCGGCATGATATCAA
>CAYTIV010000161.1:0-4499 GCA_964437895.1 uncultured Methylotenera sp. | reverse complement strand
GCGCAGGCATCACGCTTAAGCCTGGCATGATTTTCACGATTGAACCCATGATTAATGCCGGTCGTCGCGAGATCAAGTTCATGTCTGATGGCTGGACGGTCGTCACTAAAGACCGTAGCCTCTCGGCCCAGTGGGAACATACGGTACTGGTCACCGAAGACGGCTTTGAAATCATGACCGTGTCTGCCGGCACCCCGCCACGTCCGACCCCCTGATTCAACCGCCCATACGCATGACAGTGATTAGCAAAGAACAACTCAAACACTGGCGTGACGCACTGCAGCAAGCACGCCAGCAGATGGCAGAAGCCTACCTGGCCAAACCACAGGCGAAAACCCTGCTGCAACAGCATACGAGGCTGCTCGATCAATTGTTGCGCGACGTCTGGCGTCGCTATGATCTACCGGCCAGCCTCAGCCTGATCGCCGTCGGCGGTTATGGCCGCGGGGAGATGTTTCCCCAGTCTGACATCGATTTGCTGATTGTATTGCCTGAGCAATGCGATGAACGCTTGCAACAGGATGTGGAATCTCTGATCGGCACCTTGTGGGACATCGGTCTGAATATCGGTCATAGCGTACGCACCTTGCAAGAGTGCCTGAATGAGGCAAGTCTGGATGTCACCATCATGACCAATCTGCTGGAAGCGCGCTGGCTGACCGGGCAACGCGCTATCTTCCAGCAACTGATGCGTACGCTGCATGCACAACTGGATCAGGGCCGTTTCTTTGCCGAAAAACTGCGTGAACAGCAGATCCGTCATGCCAAATTTCATGACACGGCTTACAACCTAGAACCCAACATCAAGGAAAGCCCGGGCGGACTGCGTGATCTGCATATGATATTGTGGGTGGCTCAAAGCCAGGGGTTAGGCCAGGACTGGAACGCGCTGGTGCAAGCGGGCCTACTCAGTCGCAGTCAGGCCGTACAGCTTAAACGCCATGAGCGGCTGTTACAAAACTTGCGCATCCGCCTGCATTTGCTGGCCAAACGCCGTGAAGACCGGCTGGTATTCGATTTTCAGAACACCCTGGCCGAACAGTTGGGCTACCAGACCACGCCGCAGAAACGCGCCAGTGAGCAGTTGATGCAAGGGTTTTATCGCAGTGCCAAAGCCATCATCATTGAAAACGAAGTGCTGCTCAAACGCATGCATGCCCGCGTGATGGCCGTCAATGATGCGCCCATCGTGATTGATGAGGACTTTGTCCTTGTGCACGGCTTACTCAGTGCGCAGAGCGCAGACCTTTTTCAGCGCAAACCTGAAGCCATCCTGCGTTGTTTTCAGCTGTTACAACAGCATCCGTCTATCACCGGCTTTAGCGCCCCGCTGATCCGGGCACTACAGGATGCACAGCCGCTGATTGATCGCCGTTTTAGGCAGAATGCTGCGCATAAAGCATTGTTTTTGCAGATACTGCAAAGCCGCGAAGGGGTTCACCGCAGCCTGCGCCGCATGAATCGCTATGGCATTCTGGGCCGCTATATCCCGGTATTTGGCCGCGTCATCGCCCAAATGCAGCACGATCTGTTCCATGTATATACGGTGGATGAGCATACGCTGAATGTACTACGCAATCTGCGTCGATTTGCCAAGCCCGACCTGCGTCATGAGTTTCCGCTCTGTAGCGACATCTTTAACGCCTTCAGCCAGCCACATTTACTCTATCTGGCAGCCATTTTTCATGACATCGCCAAAGGCCGCGGTGGCGACCACTCGCAACTGGGCACCATCGATGCGCGCCGTTTTTGTCTGCAACTGGGGCTGCCCAAAGCCGATGCTGAACTGGTGGCCTGGCTGGTCGCGGCCCACCTGAAGCTGTCGAGCACGGCCCAGAAAAGTGACCTCTCAGACCCGGATGTCATCAATGCGTTTGCACAATTGGTGGGTACAGAAACTCGACTCACCGCCCTCTACCTGCTGACTGTCGCCGATATTCGCGGCACCAGCCCTAACGTATGGAACGCTTGGAAAGCCAAGCTGCTAGAAAGCCTCTTTCTGCAAACACGGCGGGTATTGCAGCAGTCACTCAATGCCGAAGCCCAGCTCAGCCTGCGCAAGCAAGAGGTGTTGCAAAAACTGAGCAGCTTCAACCTGAAAGAATCTTCGGTACAGCCCTTGTGGCAGGCCTTTGGCAGTGGCTATTTCAGCCGCTTTGACAGTGACGAGATCGCCTGGCAAAGCCGGTTGCTGATTCCGCATCAACATAGCGACCAACCTATCGTGCGTGCGCGCCTGAGCCCTAAGGGCGATGGCATCCAGGTCATGATTTACAGCCGTGACCAGAAAGAAATTTTTGCCCGCATCTGCCATTTCTTTGACAGCATGCAATACAACATTGTGCAGGCCAAGATCTTTACCACTGCGCATGGCTATGCATTGGATAACTTTATTGTCCTTGAGCCGGAAACCCGGCAGATCAGCTACAACGGCCTGCTCAAGCACATCGAGCAAGGCCTCAATGCGCAGCTTACCAGCCAGCAGGCTATACCTAGCCCGATTAAGGGGCGCGTGAGCCGTCAGGTAAAACATATGCCGATTGCCACCCAAATCCATTTACAACCCGCCGTCAGCCCCATCGAACAAGGGCAGCACCTACAGCAACTGGATGTGGTGGCCAACGACAGACCCGGCCTGCTGGCCAGTATGGCCCTGATTTTTCACCAACACGGCATCGCCCTGCACAACGCTAAGATCAATACGCTAGGCAACCGCGTCGAAGACAGTTTCCTGATCTCTGCTAGCCAGGGCCATCCTTTGGATGATGCGCAGGCCGCTGCATTAAAAACTGCGCTGGGTGATCTCTAGCAAAAGCCGCCGACGCTAAACGCCCATAAAAAAAGCCCTTGAATACTCAAGGGCTTTTTTGCATCGTCAGCGAACTAGCTATAGCGTCTGCGCATCACCGCAATCAGACCCAAACCCGCCAACAACATCGCCATATTTTCTGGCTCTGGTACCGGCGCAGTCGTCAGGTTCAATATCACCTTATCGCCTGCGGTAAAACTGACATCATTCCAGTTGACCGCCACTTGCGTACTGTTAAATGAGTATGACATGAGAGGATCAGTGAATGAAAGCGCATCCCAACTTACATTGGTCAATGCAGGTGCCCCTGCAAAGGTCAACAGGTTACCCCCTATGATAAATAGGCCATTTGTATTCAGTGATACGTTGGACGGTGAGGAGGCTATATCCTGTAAAAATGTATAGATGATTTGGGTATCTGAAACTGTTATGTCAAATACACCTTCAAAATTGGCATGCGCCGCACCGTCAGCTACAAATGTAGCGGGGCTGTCAGGAGATCCAAGATATGCGCCACCATTAAAATAGTATTGTGACGTTACAGAACTGCCCAGCACCCCAGCATACGCGCTGCTCGAAACAGCCAAGCTCGCAGCCAACAAGATAGATGCGAATTTCATACCCTTCTCCTAAACTAATGTATTGAGAGAATTTCTCATTTTCTCAACACACTATATTGATTTAAATACGGCTCTACAATAGCCCCATCGGGCCCTTTTTGCAATCAAAAAACACTGAGCACACTCGGCATACCCAAGCCTAATTGCGCACGTTGCGATCCATGCAACAGGGCACGGCTGGTGCGTAAAGACGCCCTGCCCGATTCAAGCAAAATGATAATGTTTACGCAGCGGCTGCCTGATCTCCCAAACGCACTCCAGCCCACTGGCAAACGTCACCAAATCACCTGCACCAAAATGCACGGCGGTGCCCCCTTTGGGCGTGACCACCACCTCACCCGCCAGAATATAAGCGGTTTCACTGACATCATAATACCAGCCAAACGTGGAGACTTCTTTAGTCCAGATGGGCCAATCCTGCACGCCCATCGCTGCCAGTTGGGCGGGCAGTGGTTTTTCTACGGTAATTTGAGACACGCATCCTCCTGATATAAAAAAACCCTGTCATAAGGACAGGGTTTTCATATGACATCACACTAGATTAGAAGTGTTTGTAGTGTTTTTTCAGCTGCTTGACCACTTCCCACTGGGATTTCAGGCCTTTTGGAAACTCAACGTAGTCACCGGCTTTGATGGTTACGGTGTCGCCGCCTTGTGGCGTCACTTTGAACTCGCCTTCCAACACGTAGGCTTTTTCAGTCGCAGTGAAGTCCAGAGGGAATTTTGAAGGTGGGCAATCCCATGTGTTCCAGCTGGTTACGCCCAACTCTTTCAATTTCTCTTGGGATGGATTGTGGTCGATGATGATTTGAGTCATGACGATTCCTTAATGTGAAAATTAAAACTGCAAATAGAAATGCCGCAAAAATGCGGCATTTCAAGTCTGGCGGAAGAGGTGAGATTCGAACTCACGGAGGGCGTGAACCCTCGACAGTTTTCAAGACTGTTGCATTAAACCGCTCTGCCACTCTTCCCGAAAGCGCGCATTATAGCAAACATTCAGTCATCTGGAAGTGTTATTCCAGGAAAAAGTACATCATTAAAGCCAAATTTTGTCATATCACGTATGC
>CAYTIV010000160.1:0-4529 GCA_964437895.1 uncultured Methylotenera sp. | reverse complement strand
CGCACACTGCTGCGGCTGCGGACAAAATCATCAAGATCGATGGTTCCAGCACCGTGTATCCAATTACAGAAGCCGTGGCTGAAGAGTTCCAACGCGCCAAGGGTGTCAAGGTCACCGTGGGTGAATCCGGTACCGGTGGTGGCTTCAAAAAATTCTGCCGTGGCGAAACCGATATTTCTGACGCTTCCCGCCCGATCTCACAAAAAGAGATCGATGCCTGCAAAGAAGGTGGCGTGCAATTTATTGAGTTGCCTATCGCTTATGATGCCTTGACCGTCGTCGTCAATAGCAAAAACGATTGGGTTAAACAAATCACCGTGGCTGAACTGAAAAAAATCTGGGAGCCAGGTTCAGGCGTTAAAAACTGGAAACAGGTGAACGCCACCTACCCTGACAAACCGATCAATCTGTATGGTCCAGGCACTGCCTCAGGCACCTTTGACTATTTTACTGAGGCCGTGAATGGTAAAGCCAAAGCCAGCCGCACTGACTACACACCGTCAGAAGACGACAATGTACTTGTACAAGGCGTCTCCGGCAACTTGGGCGGCATGGCGTACTTTGGCATGGCCTACTACTTGGAAAACACAGACAAACTGAAGGCCATACCCGTGGTGGCTAAAGAAGGCGCGAAACCGGTGTTGCCGTCTGAAGCCACGGTGATGGATGGCACCTATCAGCCACTGTCCCGCCCACTGTTTATTTATGTGAACGCAACAGCGGCCGCGTTTAAACCAGAAGTCAAAGCGTTCGTAAACTACTATCTGGAAAATGCGCCAACACTGGTCAAAGAAGTGAAATACGTACCGCTGCCTAAAGCAGATTACGATGCGGTGAAAACACACTTCAAAGCGATGAAACCAGGTACTGGGTTTAACGGCACCGCAGAAGTCGGTATCAAGATTACTGACTTGCTGTCCCGAATCAAGTAATGATGAAAGGGGCTGAAAAGCCCCTTTTTTTCATTGTGATTCGGCTTTACCTGTCGATAATCCGCTAAAATCCACCCCTGACTGATCAACACTATGGCGACTCAAGCAATGCAAGCTCCCGCGCAACTGACCATCAGCCCCAGACTGGCGAAAAACATTCGCCGCAACGTCAAGGAACGCATCATTGAACTGATCCTGATGACGGCTGCGCTCGTTGCTGTGGCAACCACCTTTGCCATCGTCGGCGTGTTGCTTTACGAGTCGCTGAGTTTTTTCAAAACCGTCTCTGTCGTCGAATTCTTTACCGATACGCAATGGACGCCTTTGTTTGAAGATGCCCATTACGGCATCATGCCTCTTGTTTCCGGTACATTGACCACCTCCGCGATTGCGCTGGCCGTCGCCGTGCCTATCGGTACGGTCTCTGCCATCTTTTTGTCCGAATTCGCTTCTCACAAAACGCGCGAGATCGTTAAACCGATTTTGGAATTGCTGGTCGGCGTGCCCACCGTGGTATTCGGCTACTTTGCCCTGTTTTTTGTGACCCCACTGCTGCAAAAAGTCTATCCCGGTTTGCCCAGCTTTAACATGCTCGGCGCGGGTATCGTGATGGGGATCATGATTATTCCTTACATTGCCTCGATGTCTGAAGATGCCATGCGTGCCGTGCCTATGAGCATGCGCGAAGGCTCCTACGCCATGGGTGCCACCCGCTTCCAGACGGCCATCAAAGTAGTCACGCCAGCGGCGATTTCCGGCATTGTGGCGGCTTATATTTTGGCGATTTCGCGTGCTGTGGGCGAAACCATGGTGGTGGCGATTGCGGCCGGCCAACAACCCAACCTGACGTTTAACCCACTGGACAGCGCAGCCACTATTACTGCTTACATTGTTCAGGTGGCGATGGGCGATTTGCCACATGGCAGTATTGGTTATCAAAGTATTTTTGCGGCCGGCCTAGTACTGATGGCAATGACCTTGTCATTCAATATTGTTGGCCACTGGGTACGCAAAAAATACCGTGAGAACTACTAATTGAACGAGTGGTTGATACCCTGAACTGACCCACACCCCAACACCGCCGGCAGACTGACTGCCGGCCACTGCGGAAATAAATACCATGGAACATAAAGCTTCTGTTCTCGAAAATCTGGCCGATGTGCGTGCCATGATCAAACGCCACAAGCGTAACGACACGCTGTTTGCAGCAGTGGGCTTGATTTGCCTGATGCTAGGCCTGATGACGCTGATGCTGTTATTTTGGCAGCTGATTGCTGATGGTCATGCCAAATTCGGCTTGGACTTCCTGACCGAGTTTCCTTCACGTCGTGCGGCCCGTGCCGGTTTGCTCTCGGCCTGGGTGGGCTCGCTGTTGGTAATGAGCGTGACCTTTATCTCTGCCGTGCCTATCGGCGTAGCGGCGGGCCTGTATCTTGAAGAATACGCCCCAAAAAACTGGTTTACCGACCTGATTGAAATCAATGTATCCAATCTGGCCGGTGTACCGTCCATTATTTATGGTCTGCTGGCATTGGGTCTGTTTGTCTACATGCTGGATTTTGGTCAGAGTATCCTGACCGCGGGCCTGACCTTGGGCCTGCTGATTTTGCCTATCGTCATCGTATCCACACGTGAAGCCATACGTGCTATTCCGGTCTCCATCCGTGAGGCGGCCTATGGGGTGGGTGCCACCAAATGGCAGGTCGTGTACGACCATGTGTTCAAATACTCTTACGGCGGTATCCTGACCGGCATCATCATCGGCATGGCACGCGCCTTGGGTGAAACCGCCCCTATCATCACCATCGGTGCGCTGACCTTTATTGCCTTTTTGCCACCGAGCCCGATCACGACCGAGCCCCCCTTTCTCAATTTTGAATGGTTATCCTCCGGCTTTACGGTGATGCCTATTCAGATGTTCAACTGGCTGTCACGCCCGGACCATGCGTTTCATGTCAATGCTGCGGCCACCGGCGCGCTGATCATCGTCGTCACCTTGTTGATGAACGGGACTGCGATCTGGTTACGCTACAGAATCCGTAAAAATATTAAATGGTAATTAACGCCCTCTCAGATTTAGGAACCTTTCATGGCGACTGTGACTACTCCGATTAAAGCCGAAGCACGCGATTTGAACTTCTTTTACAGCAACGGCGCACGTGCACTCAAAGGCATCTCCATGCCTTTGTATGAAAACAAAATCACGGCGCTGATTGGCCCTTCAGGCTGTGGTAAATCCACCTTTTTGCGCTGCTTTAACCGTATGCACGACCTCTACCCCGGTAACAAATACCAGGGTGAGATTGTGATGCACCCTGACAACACCAACGTGCTCGATAGCGGTGTAGACCCGATTGAAGTGCGTATGCGTATCAGCATGGTGTTTCAAAAGCCTAACCCCTTCCCCAAGTCTATCTATGAAAACGTGGCCTATGGCCTGCGCGTGCGTGGTGAGAACAACAAACGCATCATGGATGACAAGGTAGAAGAAGCCCTCAAAGGCGCTGCATTGTGGAACGAGGTGAAAGACCGCCTGCATGATCTGGCTTTCAACCTGTCAGGTGGTCAGCAGCAACGTCTGTGTATCGCACGTGCCTTGGCCACAGACCCCGAAATCATGCTGTTTGATGAACCCACCTCTGCGCTGGACCCGATTGCAACGGCTAACATCGAAGAGCTGATGGTTGAGCTGCGTAGCAAGCTGACCATATTGGTAGTGACGCATAACATGCAGCAGGCCGCCCGCGTCTCAGACTACACGGCTTATATGTATCTGGGCGAACTGATTGAGTACGATGATACGGACAAGATTTTCACCAATCCTGGCCGTAAAGAAACCGAAGACTACATCACCGGTAAATTCGGCTAGGCGCATTGCCCCGCCCGAAAAAAACGCCACTATTGTGGCGTTTTTTTATGTGTAGTGTTTTTTAGGGTTCAAGCACTAGGCTTAGCGGCGAATACCGGCTTCGAGTACAAAAAATTGCGGATCCAGTGCGGCCAGAGGGGCTTTCAATTTTTCGACTTCAGCCGCCGGCGCATGCACCTCTAAACGAATCAACTTGGCCAGTTTTAAGGCTTCGCCTAGTGGCTCAGCCACGTTCTCCAAATGCGCCAGAATGGCTTCTGCATTGACATAGCCTTCACGGCAATGCGCCACAGTACCGCTAAATGAAAAGGCATAATGCAGGCAGCCGGCTTCGTTACGGGTTTTATCGAGGAAGGTCGGGCCTAGGGCCTTGAAAGCTGCCAGATGCTCTGGCGCAACGTCAAAATATGGCACCAGCGTGCAGCAGGTATCGGGTTGAAACATGATTGATTTTCTCCTGAGTATGTTTGCTTGCCTATAGACAAGTCTGCTTGCATCTTGGCGTGCAGACGGCTGCCCGTCAAGGCATGACGGAGAAATTCAAGATTTTACTGAGAATCAGCCGGGATTAAGCCAGCACAGAGGCAGCCACAGGCACATTCGACAGGATTAGCTTTTCGTAGCAGGCCAGCAATTTGATAGCCTGCGCATCGCTGGACCATACTTGCTCCACATAACGCTTGCCCTGCTTACCCACCCGCTCGCGCAACTGATGGTCTATGAGCAGG
>CAYTIV010000159.1:0-4635 GCA_964437895.1 uncultured Methylotenera sp. | reverse complement strand
TGCACAGCATCACATAGTCATGGGCCGCGGTCAGCCAAAACACATTACTCAGGTATACCAGCACGATGCCCAACACCACGCCCAGCGCAAACTGGCGCAAAGTCACGTGCGGATTTGGGCTGGCCGCAAACAGCGTACTGGTGATCACGCCCAGGGTCATGGCCAGAATGCCGGAAGGCCAATCTATGGTCATCCACAGCCCGCCGAGTACAAGCAACGTCAGCGCGCCACGTGCAGCAGCGAGGGTCACCGGCAGCCAATCTACCTGCTGGTGCAGCACCTCGGCGCCCAACGCGCGTTGGACTGGCGCAGACACGCTAGCCGGAGACATGAGCTGGCGATAAGTCTCTACATAGGTCGCCAACTCGTCAGCCAGTCGCTGCAACAAGGCGTGTCCGGTATGCAGCGCCAGAGGGCCTTGGTTAGTGAGACTATGGGCCTGCGGCCAGGTGGCCAGTTGCGCGCGGTAAGCATGCACCGCGTGTTGTAATGTCGCCCATGCTTGGGAATCGCGTGCAGGGTGGCCGTCCACCAGCATGGCCTCTGACAAGGGTTTTAGCTGCGCCTGCAGGGCGGCATACACCGCCTGCGCCCCTTGTGCGTGCAGCCGGTCTAGCAATCGCTGCAAGACCACATAGGTGGTGGACACCGCCATGAATGCCACATTCAAACGATAGATGGTGCCACGGTGTACGCGCGCCTCATCGGTATCAAACTGTACCGATGCCCGATACGACTCCAGCTGATAAAAGTCCTGCATAAATTTAATAAAGGGTGGATTCAGCCCTGCCGGCGCGCCGGCGCCAAGCAAGCGGCTAAAATCAGCAAACTTGCTCCGTGCAAGCGCCTGTATGCTCTCCCACAAGCGTTGTGGCAAGATCAACTCACTCACCAGTGTGGCACTCAACAGGCCAACCCCGATTTCCGAAAAGCGGGTAGAAGCAATCTGAAAGGTATGCCAGGGGGTGACCGTGGCCGGCAGACCCACAATGCACAGGGTATAGCCAGCCAGCACAAACCCATAGGACTGAAAATTGCGATACACCAGCGAGCCTGCAGTGCATAGCCCGATCCAGAGCGCTGCCGCGATAAAGAACGGGAAGCGGTCTTGCGCAAACCAGGCCACCAGCAGCAAAGAGAACAGAATACCTGCCCCGGTCCCTAGCAGGCGATAATAGCTTTTGGTAATCACCATGCCAGAGCGAAAATGCATCACGATGACCACAGTCAGCAGGGCGGTCGCCGGCTGATCCATCTCCATCTTGAGTGCCATCCACAAGGCGATCCAGGCGGCTAGGAGATACTTGAACAGATAAGCCAGGCGCGGAAAGTCTTGTTGAACCCATTCCAGGCCCGCCTGATGCAGGCAGCGCCCGGCTTGTTTGCCGCCAGCCAGCAGGCGAGTATAGGCCGGCTGTAGCTGGCGCAAGGCAGGTTTAATGATCGCGCTGAGCCGCATGATCCGCATCGATCACCCCGCCTCCCAAGGCCAGCATCAGGCTGGCATAGGCCTCCAGTCGCTGCGACTCCTGCGCGACCAATACCTCTTGTTGCTGCAACACCAACCCATGTGTTTGCAAACTCTCGACCCGATTACTCAAGCCAGCACGATAATTTTTTTCCGCCAGCCGGTGTGCCTGCTCTGTTTGCTGCAAGGCCTGGCGGGTATGGCTGGTTTCAGCAATCACGCTACTCCAGCGTGACAATTGCCCAGAAATCGTTTCCAGCGCATTGAGCACGCCCGCGTTGTAATCCTCTACCGCCATGTCATACAGTGCTGTCTCAGCCGACAGATTGGCACGACGTTTACCGCCATCATAAATCGGAAGTGACAGCGCAGGCCCCAGCTGGCCGACCAGCCCCGCACTGGAAAACAAGCCAGAGAATGCCAGCGCCTGAAAACCGATATAAGACATCAAATTGATATTGGGATAGAACGCGGCTTTGGCACTTTGAATATGTTTGCGCGCAGCCTCAACCCGCCATCTGGCCGCGACAATATCCGGGCGCCGCCCCACCAGATTGACGGGTAGATGATCCGGCAGACCGATGCTGGCCGTGAGCTGCAAGGCCGGCCGATGCAGTTGTTCGCCCGCACCCGGCCCCTCACCACTCAACACGGCAATCTGGTTTTTAAGCAAGGTCAGGTGCAAATCAATGGCGATGACCTTGTTTTGCACGGCGGGCAATCCGGCTTCCAGCCGACTCAGATTCAGCTGCGTATTCAAGCCAGCCGCCAAGGCCTTGCGAGCGATAGCAATCTCATGCTGACTATCTTGCAATTGCGCCTGCGCCACATCACGCCACTGATACTCGGCAGCCAGTCTGATATAACTTTTAACCAAGGCCGAGGTCAGCTCCAACTTGACCTGCTGCATTTCTGCCTCAGCCACATGCGTTTCATCCACAGCCGCCAGCCAGGCAGATTTTTTCTGTTTCCACACATCCAAATCATAGGACATGCCCAAGGTAGCTTCATTATTCCAGTTAAAGCGACCTGCCCAGGGTTTGGGAATAAAACTCAACTCGGTGAAACGCTCACGCGTGCTGCTCACCTTGCCGCCTACCTTAGGCAGCGTGGACGCATGTGATTGCTCAGCCATGGCGGTGGTGAGCGCGATGCGTGCCATGGCTTTTTTCAGATCGGGGTGATCTTGTAGGCTTTTTTCGACCAGTTGGTTCAGCTGCGCATCCTGATAAGCCTGCCACCAATGCGCGTCTGGCCAAGCGATCTCTGCTGCAGACGTGATGGTGCTACCGACAGCCAGTCTTTCAGGGGGTAAGGGCTGGGCGGCGGGGACGATGCCTTTATCGCTGATACACCCCGTCAGCAGCAAAGTCAGTGCATAAAAAAGACCGCGGCCAGCCGGCCCACAGCGGGGCTTCCAGGCATGTTTCCAAGGCATGAGCGCAACAACAGAGGCATCAGACATAAAGTATGGTCATTGATAGTATGGTTTCAAACTAAATGAGCAAAAAATTTTACCGGATCAAATCGACACGACTCGCCAGCAGATTGATATCCTCAATCAAGGCATGACGCTGCGCGCTTTGCAGCACATTCATAAACTGTGTCACGCACTGGATATAATCCGGCATGACTTCATCTAGTTTCTGTTGGCCGGCCACGGATAAACGAATCAGAAATTTGCGTCTGTCATTAGTATCCATAAAGCGCGACACCAGGCCCTCACGCTCCAGTCCGTCGATGAAGCCCGTCATAGTAGCCTTGGTCACGCCCGCTTTCTCGGCCAGATCAGAAGGAGAAGACGTTAAATCTTCCTGCCGCATCAGCAGCACCAGCACCCACCAGCGCCCCTGTAACAAGCCGTGCTTGGCCAGCAAAGCATCCAGCGCAGACGAGATATCTGACGCCGCGCGCAAAATGCTGACAAAATCGGAAATGGCCGTGATATCCGTTCCAGGGTATCGCGTCACAAATTTTTCCAGGCTTTTGGAAGTGGGCAGTTCTTTAAGTAGCAACATAGTACGGAACAGTATAGTACGGAATCAAACCATTTGCAAGCAGACATAAAAAAGCCCTGTCATGACGATAGGGCCTCGCTTGTTGCAGAACCGCGATCCGCACTTATGCACGCATAGAAGCGATATCTATCACAAACCGGTATTTGACATCACTCTTGAGCATACGCGTATACGCCGTATTGATGTCGGATGCCTGAATGACTTCTACATCACTGACGATGTTATGCTTGCCACAAAAATCCAGCATCTCCTGCGTTTCAGCAATGCCACCAATCAGGGAGCCCGCCACATGGCGGCGCTTGGTAATCAGATTGGCGCCATGCACCTCCACCGGATCAAGAGGGCCCACTAGCACGATGGTTTTGTCGCGCTTGAGCAAACGGATATAAGGGTTGAGATCGTGCGCCACAGGCACCGTATCCACAATCAGATCAAAGCTGGAAGCATGGCGCGCCATGGCTTCTGCATCGCGTGAAATCAGCACTTCGTGTGCCCCAAGGCGAGTGGCATCCTCTGCCTTGCTGGCCGAGGTCGTGATCATCACCACATGCGCGCCCATCGCTGCGGCCAGCTTGACCCCCATATGGCCCAGACCGCCGAGACCGACGATGCCCACTTTTTGCCCGGGCTGCACCTGCCAGTGCCTGAGTGGTGAGTACAAAGTGATGCCCGCACACAGCAGCGGCGCGACCGCCTGGGTGTCCAGATTTTCCGGCACGCTGACCACAAAATGTTCATCCACGGTAATGCGCTCCGCATAGCCGCCAAAGGTCAGCCCGCCATGTTTGGGGTCTTTGGCGTTATAGGTAAACACCGTGCTGTCACAATATTGCTCCTCGCCTGCCTGACACTCCGCGCAGACCCGGCAGGCGTCGACCATGCACCCTACGCCCACCAGTTGTCCGGGCTTGAAGCGGCTAACATGACTACCGATTGCAGATACGCGACCCACAATTTCATGGCCAGGGACCATGGGATACAGCGAACCACCGCCCCACTCGTTTCTGGCCTGATGAATATCAGAATGGCAAATGCCGCAATAATCGATCTCAATCAGCACGTCGTGCGGACCTGGGGCCCGCCGGTCTATGCGCATCGGCGCAACGGGGGAGGTGGCGTTTTGGACGCCGTATGCAACTGTTTTCATGA
>CAYTIV010000158.1:0-4641 GCA_964437895.1 uncultured Methylotenera sp. | reverse complement strand
GTGATTAAAGTTAAGTTGAGTATAGGGGATGCCAGATAAAAGAGGAAGATTGCGCCCCTGACTAGGGACAAAATGATGGCATAAAAATGCGGGGCTATCCGCATCATGGCCAACGTCTACTATTGGCGTGCCCGCGCGGTGGCGGGTCCCTGCACACACCAAAAGAATGGCGGCTAGGCTAAAAGTCGCCGCGGCGGGCTTTTTCCATCAGTTCGATCAGGGCATTTTCCAACTGCTGCGCAGAGGCCTGTGCCCTGGCCGTGGGATGCTTGATATTTTTCAGGTCATGTGTCGGCCGATCCAGGCCAAGATAGAGCTGGCGTTTACCCTGCGCATCAGGCTTCTCGTAAATCGCCAGCCGACACGGTGCAAACACCAAAAACTCGGGATGATCCAGAATAATCTCAGTACCCATACTGAGATTGCAAAAGGTGCGCACTTCCTTGATTCCCTGCGGATCCTGACCGCGTTGTTTCATGTGTTCGCCGATCGGAAAATTAGCCGGGTTCACAAAGTTCATGCCTTCGGACAGAGACTTCAGGCTATCCACCAGATCCTGATAAGACACACCAGGGTTCACCGGCACCTCATAAATGGCATTATCCAGATCGACATCCGGCATGCCATGACCAATGACACGCACATACTCAGGCGCAGCCTGCGCGGTCAATGCCAGCGTGAGACTGGCACAACACCATAAAAAAATGCGTTTGCGCATGGACATCCTCAGTGAATGAATCTAACCCGCATTACAGCACGACACACCGCGACACTGGGTGACTACAGTCACAAGTCCTGATGCAGGGCCCGTTGCACGGTGCGTTTGTCATATTGCGGTGACAGCATGGTAATAAAATTCAACATGTAATCGCGCAGAAAAGCGTCCCTGCGCACGCCGAGATAGGTCGTACTGTTAGGGAAGAGATGGCTGCAATCCAGACTTTTGAGCGGCGCATCGCGGGTTTCCTCGTAAGCCATGTTGGCAATCAAACCAATCCCCAGGCCAAGATTGACGTAGGTCTTGATGACATCGGCATCAATGGCGGTAAACACCACATTCGGTTGCAAGCCAGCGTCATGAAACACTTTGGAGACCAGCGTGCCGCCAGTAAAGGCAAAGTCGTAGGTAATCAGCGGGTAATCCGCGAGATCCTTAAGGGTCAATACCGATTTGGTGAGCAGTGCGTGCGTAGGTGACACCACTAGGCACCGGTTCCACTCATAGCAGGGCAAGCAGGACAAGCGCTCATCATGACTGATATTCTCGGTCGCGATGCCCACATCAGCCTCGCCAGAGGCGACCATCTCGGTGACTTGCACCGGATTGCCCTGATGAATGGTCAGCTTCACGTTCGGATATTGCGCAATGAACTGCTTGACCGCCGCAGGCAAACGATAGCGTGCTTGCGTGTGCGTGGTGGCAATCGTCAACTCGCCACTGTCTTCGCGGCTATACTCATCACCGACACGCTTGATGTTCTGCATGTCCAGCATCACGCGTGCCGACAGCTCTACGATTTTTCGACCCGGCTCGGTCACGCCGATCAAGCGTTTGCCATTGCGCTGAAAAATCTGCAAACCCAGTTCTTCTTCCAGCAACTGGATTTGCTTGCTGACCCCGGGTTGGGAGGTATGGAGCACTTCTGAGGCCGCGGAGATATTCAACTGCTGCCTGACCACCTCGTGCACATAGCGCAACTGATGAAATTTCATCGCCCCATCCTTTATAACTAAATGCTATATCATAGAACATTTGGTTATTAAATCAATCATTGAAAGTTTGATAAACTCCCGCGGTTTACGATTACTAGATACTCCACATGGAATTCGGATACATACTGGCAGGTTTTGTCGTTGGCTTTTTAGTAGGCCTCACTGGCGTGGGCGGCGGCTCATTGATGACGCCCATATTACTCTTAATTTATAACATCAAACCAGCCGTGGCGGTAGGCACCGACCTGTTATATGCCTCCATCACCAAATCGGTGGGCATTTTTGCCCACGGCAAGCTAGGCAATATCGACTGGACCATCGTCAAGCGTCTGGCCCTAGGCAGTGTGCCCGCCTCACTGCTGACGCTGTGGGCTTTGCACAGCATGGATCTGCAATCCGGCAACGTCGTCTCTACCATCAAGTTCTGGCTGGGCGTCGCCTTGATTGTGACTTCAGTAGCGGTATTGTTACGCAACAAGCTGATGGCATGGGTGGCTAAAGAAGAGTGGATTCCGGCACGTTATGTACCGGGCGCTACCGTGGTATTGGGCATCGTGCTGGGCGCTCTGGTGACTATGACTTCGGTAGGCGCTGGCGCACTGGGCGTGACAGCGCTGATTTTGTTGTACCCGAAAGAAAAAATCACCACCATCGTCGGCAGTGACATTGCACACGCCGTGCCACTGACACTGGTCGCAGGCCTAGGCCATGCCTCATTGGGCACCATAGACTACCATTTACTTGGCGTGCTGCTGATTGGCTCACTGCCTGGCATTTATCTGGGCAGCCATATGAGTTCCCGCGTGGCAGAACACTGGGTACGCATTGCGCTGGCTATGATATTGATTTTTGTAGGCTTTAAGCTGGTTTTCCATTAAAATATTGCCTCTTCGCTTTTTGCGAACAAAGTGACTCAAGCATGTATAAATACGACCCTATAGATCAACAGATTGTCAACGAACGTGTCGCGCAATACCGCGACCAGACCCGCCGCTACCTGGCTGGCGAACTCACAGATGAAGAATATCGCCCTTTGCGACTGCAAAACGGCCTCTACATCCAGCGCCACGCGCCCATGCTGCGTATCGCCGTGCCTTACGGCCTGATGTCGAGCAAGCAGCTGCGCAAACTGGGCGATATCGCCAAACAGTACGACCGTGGTTACGGTCACTTCAGCACGCGCCAGAACCTGCAACTGAACTGGCCCAAGCTGGAAGACACGCCAGACATTCTGGCTGAACTGGCTACCGTAGAAATGCATGCCATCCAGACGTCTGGCAACTGCATCCGTAACATTACGACCGATCAATTTGCTGGCATTGCCCCGGATGAGATCATTGACCCACGTGCCATCGCCGAAATCATGCGTCAGTGGAGCACCTTCCACCCTGAGTTCGCTTTGTTGCCACGCAAGTTCAAAATTGCGGTGTCCGGCACCGAAAAAGACCGCGCCATCGTGCAGGCGCACGATATTGGCCTGGAGTTCTACAAAGACGCACAAGGGCAGATGGCGATCAAGGTCTGGGTAGGCGGCGGCTTGGGCCGTACCCCTATCCTCGGCACCGTGATTCGTGAACACCTGGAATGGCAGCATGTGTTGTCCTACTGCGAAGCCGTGATTCGTGTCTACAACATCCATGGCCGCCGTGACAACGCTTACAAGGCGCGTATCAAGATTTTGGTGAAAGCCCTGGGCATTGAAGAATTCAAGCGTCAGGTTGAAGCCGAGTGGGCGCACCTGAAAGACGGTCCATTGACCATCACGCAGAACGAGCTAGATCGTGTCGCGCATTACTTCGAGCCTATGCCCTACAAAACACTGCCAGCGCATGATGCAGGCTTTGACACCGCAGTGGCCAGTAATCCCGCCTTTGCGGCCTGGGTCAAGCGCTGCGTCCATGCACACCGCGTGCCTGGCTACCGCGCTGTGACACTGTCACTGAAACCGCACGGCAAAGCCCCTGGTGACATCACCAGCGAGCAAATGCATGTGGTGGCAGATTTGGCAGATGCCTACAGCTTTGGCGAACTGCGCTCTTCACATGAACAGAACCTGATTCTGGCAGACGTACAGTTGTCCGACCTGTTTGCTGTGTGGGAAAAAGCCCGTGCCGCAGGCCTGGCGACACCTAACATCGGCCTGTTGACTGACATCATCTGCTGCCCAGGCGGCGATTTCTGCAGTCTGGCCAACGCCAAATCGATCCCGATTGCTGAAGCAATCCAGATGCAGTTCGACAATCTGGATTACCTGTATGAGATCGGCGATCTGGAACTGAACATTTCAGGCTGCATGAACGCTTGCGGCCACCACCACGTCGGCCACATTGGCATTCTGGGTGTGGATAAGGATGGCTCCGAGTGGTATCAGGTCACCATCGGCGGCAAACAAGGCAACGATGCCAGCATTGGCACTGTGATTGGGCCTTCGTTCTCAGCCGAAGAGATGCCTGGCGTGGTACAACGCCTGATTGAAGTTTACGTCCGTGAACGTCATGACGAAGAACGTTTCATCGACACCGTACGCCGCCTCGGCGTGGCGCCATTCAAGGCACACGTCTACGCTGAAAAGGAATCTGCATAATGAGTCAATTGATTAAACTGGGCGCCAGTGGTCAGGCAAGCATTGTGGCCGACGAGTGGACCCGTGTGGTGCCACCGGCTGCGGGGGAAGAATCTGTCCGCAAACAGGCGGGTAAAGTCGTGCTGTTCAAGCTGACTGGCGAACAGACTTTTACGCCTGATCAAATCGCCAACACGCAGATTCCTGCGATCGGCAAGATACTGGTACCGCTGGCTATCTGGCAAGCAAGACAGTCTGAACTGCAGTCCAGACTGGCAGCAGGCGAGCTGGGCATCGTGTTGGCCACCAACGAAACCGCAGAGACCTTACAAGCGGCCTTTCCGGACCTGAACAGCCTGCCACTG
>CAYTIV010000157.1:0-4643 GCA_964437895.1 uncultured Methylotenera sp. | reverse complement strand
GGATCATCTGGGCGAGGACATCATTAGAAAGCGCCTGCCAGGCATCCGCGAAATCGCTAAAACGTTTGCTGGCGTCGATCCTATCAATGCTCCCGTGCCGGTCGTGCCGACTGCGCATTACATGATGGGGGGCATCCCGACCAATCTAGATGGTCAAGTGGTGGTGCATGATGGCCAGAGTGAGCGTGTGGTCAATGGCCTGTATGCGGTGGGTGAGTGTGCCTGCGTGTCTGTGCATGGGGCCAACCGTCTGGGTTCAAACTCACTGCTGGATCTGGTGGTGTTTGGTAAGGCTGCCGGCGACAAAATGGCGGCTGACATTGCCGCAAACCGCACACACAAACCGTTGCCTGCTCAGGTGGCAGATGCCACGCTGGCGCGGGTCAACCGCCTTGAAAGTGCAGCGGCGGGCGAGAAAGTGGCAGAAGTGGGTCTGGCCATGCGTCAGACCATGCAAAAACACTGCGGCGTGTTCCGCTTTCCGGATCTGCTCGAAGGCGGCGTAGGCGCCATCAAACAGGTGGCAGAGCAGTCACAACACCTGCGCATTACCGACAAGAGCAAGGTTTTTAATACGGCCCGGGTCGAGGCGCTGGAACTGGACAACCTGATGCAAGTGGCGCTGGCAACTATGCAAGCGGCGCACGCGCGCCAGGAAAGTCGCGGTGCACATGCCCGTGAAGATTACCCAGAGCGGGATGACAGCCGCTGGCTGAGTCACTCGCTGTATTTTGCGCAAGCGCAGAAGCTGGCCTACAAGCCTGTCCGGCTGAATCCGCTGACTGTAGAACCATTCGAGTTGAAAAAAAGGGTGTATTGATATGCGTTTCTCCATCTATCGCTTTAACCCCGATGTAGACAAAAAACCCTACATGCAGGATTACGACGTGGTGCTCGAAGACAGTGACCAGATGTTGCTGGACGCACTGATGCGCATCAAGGAGCTAGACGAATCACTGAGCATGCGCAAATCCTGCCGTGAGGGCGTCTGCGGCAGTGATGCCATGAACATCAATGGCAAAAACGGTCTGGCCTGTATCACCAAACTGAGTGATCTGGAGGAGCCTGTTGTGTTGCGCCCTATGCCCGGCCTGCCAGTGATTCGTGACCTGGTGGTCGACATGACGCAGTTTTTTGATAACTACCATTCAGTCATGCCGTATCTGCAGAACCATGATACGCCGCCGGAAACCGAGCGTCTGCAAAGCCCGGAAGAGCGGGCGAAACTGGATGGTCTGTATGAGTGTATTTTGTGCGGTGCGTGTACCACCTCGTGTCCGAGTTTCTGGTGGAATCCTGATAAGTTCGTGGGGCCGGCCGGTTTAATGCAGGCTTACCGTTTTATCGCAGACAGCCGCGATCAGGAGCAGGATGCGCGACTGGAAAACCTGGAAGATCCGTATCGTCTGTACCGTTGCCACAACATCATGAACTGTACGGATGTCTGCCCGAAAAAACTGAACCCGAATGCCGCGATTGCTGCGATCAAGGATCTCAAAATCGAGAAGGCCGCGGCCCACAGTGAGGCGAAGCCAGCCAAAAAGATATTTGGCATCAAGGTGTTATAGGAGCGCGAAATGTTAAATGCAGAGATCTTACGTGAAGCAGAACAGCGCCGTCTCGCATGGCGTTGCCGCCGCGGAATGCTGGAGTTGGACATCGTCCTGCAACGGTTTGTCAATGAACACTTCAGTGGCCTGACGCTGGCAGAAATGGCGCAACTCGATGCTCTGCTTGAGTTGCCAGACAATGTGTTTTGGGACCTGATTCAAGGCATCAAGGCCCCGGTAGGGATGGCGGATTCTGCCGCCCTCCTTGAAAAACTTAAAGCGAGCCGTCCAGCGGCAGAACAGGAAACAGCATGATTCAGCATATGGGAGAGGAACCCATCGCTCTGGACGCCAGCGCCTTGGGAGATTACTGGCCTGGCATACAGTTGTACTACCCGCCAGTCAAATACGCCCCTAGTCTTGGTATTTACGAGGATATGGAGCAGGCAGCCAACCGTATGGTCAAGCATGCGCATTTTACCAATGCCCATACGCTGATTTTTGACTTGGAGGACGGCTGTAGGCAAAAAGAAATGAGCCGCACACTGTTGCGTCAGGAGTTGCCCAAACTGCGCAAGGTCAACGAGCGGGTCACCATTGCCATTCGTGCCAATTCTTTCCGTACCGATGAGTACGAAGAGGATATGAAACTGGTGCGCGACATGGGCGAGTACATCGACGTGGTGATGCTGGCCAAGGCGGGTGAGTCTTACGGCGCGGCCGAAGTCCGTGACTTGTCCAGTTTTCTGCTGAGCATTAACCCGCAGATCACGATACAACCGATTATTGAGCACCCCAAGTCACTCAAGATCGCCCCCGAGCTGATGCAGTACGACACGGTGAAACATGTGGTATTTGGTATCCATGACTTTTCTAAAGCGCTGGGTATTCACATTACGCCAGAGCACTGGATCGAAGAGCTGTTCTATTTTATCAATCAGCTGATTTTTGAAGCCAGGATCGCCGGTAAGGGTGTGATTGGCGGCGTAGAGACGCTGATTGGCAGCAATATCATGCCAGACAAATTTGTGGAGCCGCATGACGTTCGCCGCTGGCTGGACCTGCATGGCGACAATGAGTCGCGTGTGGTGTACAAGCACGCCTGTCAGGAGGCTGCCATGGGCCTCACCGGCAAGCAGGTGATTCACCCCGGGCATATTCATTTGTGCAAGACGGCTTACACGCCTTCACCCACCGAAATCAATCAGAAAGTCGCCATTTTGAAGGCGGCGATTGAAGCCGATGCGCTGTTGGGTGGGGCCATCAAGTTTGAAGGCGAAATGCTGGATCCGCCGATGTTTGGTAAGGCTTTGCAGACGCTGTTGCGGGCCCATGCCCTGCGTGCGCTCAAGGTGAGCGACATGGAGTTTGCGTTGCATGTGCTGCAGTTGATGCCGGCCCAAGTGGTCCGCCAAAACTGGCCTTACGGCATCTTATTATGATTTATCTTTGCTTTTAATACTGGGTTGCGCGGTATTCAACATCCTGGTGTGCGTTGCGTACATTTTGGTTTCTGCGTGCTGTGCGACGCGTCTTAAAAGCACCTCTGCAATTTTTGGTGCATTTGTTTCAAAAGGACAAATGATGATTCAGCCACTTACCGGTGACTGACTTGAAGAATGAAAGGTTTGAACATGACACAGTTAGCCCCTTATCCACAATGGCAATGGGATATCCCGGTATTTTTCAACATCGGGGTGGCTTGCAGTGACCGCCATCTGGGCACGGCCAAGGCCGAAGAGATTGCCATGATTGTGGAGGATGACAGTTTTGGCACCAGCACCATTACCTTTGGTGCGCTGGCAGCGCGGACCGACCGCTTTGCTGAGGTGCTGCGTCAATTGAATGTGGCGCCCGGTGACCGTGTACTGATTCGCTTGCCTAACAGCCTGGATTACCCAACTGCTTTTCTGGGGACCATGAAAACCGGCGCCATTTCAGTGCCGACCTCCACGCTGCTGACGGCAGAAGAAGTGGCTTATCTGGCTAAGGATTCCGGCGCGGTGGTGCTGGTGACCGATGCTGCGGCCTGGGCAGGCATGTCTGCCAAAATGCAGCAGAATATTGCACAAACGCCACAACTCAAACATATTTTGTTGACACAGTTGACCGGCGAGCTCACGCCAGTCGCAGGTTTTAATGTGTTGTCACTAGAAGCTGCGCTGGCGGCGGTGCAGACGCCGCAGCCGGCTTATGCCACCCGTGCCGAGGATCCGGCCTATCTGGTGTATACCTCAGGCACTACCGGCTACCCTAAAGGGGTGTTGCATGCGCACCGCGCCTTACTAGGCCGCCAGCCTGCTGCACAATACTGGTTTAATTACAGCGACACTGTGCAAGACCGCATCATGCACTCCGGCAAGTTCAACTGGACCTATGTGTTGGGTACCGGCCTGATGGACCCCTTGTACCTAGGTAAAACCGTCATCGTGCATGAAGGCAAAAATGACGCGCAAAAATGGCTAGAACTGATTGCTAAACATGCCGCGACCATCTTTATTGGCGTGCCTACGATTTACCGTCAGTTGTTGCAAAAAACCACTGCCATCCAGGCAGAAGTGCCCAGTGTGCGTCATTATATGAGTGCGGGTGAGCACTTGTCTGATGAGGTGCTGACGCAGTGGCGCGACCGTTTTGGGCTCGATATTTATGAAGCCGTTGGCATGAGTGAGTTTTCTTACTATCTGTCACAAAGTATCTATCGTCCGATCCGCGCAGGCTCTGCCGGCTTCCCACAGCCTGGCCATCAAATCGTGTTGCTGAACCCAGAGACCCGTGAGCCGGTGGCAGAGGGCGAGGAGGGCATGATCAGTGTGCCTGAGAGCGATCCCGGCCTGTTCCTCAACTACTGGAACCTGCCAGAAGAAACCGCCAAATACAAACATGACGGTTATTTTTTCACTGGGGATTACGCCAAATATGATGCAGATGGCTATATCTGGTTTTTAGGCCGTAAAGACGACATCATCAAGAGCTTTGGTTACCGCGTATCCCCCTATGAAATCGAGCGCGTGTATAAAGGCCACCCTGCGGTCGCAGATTGTGCTGCCGTCGGCGAAGAGATCGAAAAAGACAAGCTGCTGGTGGTGATTT
>CAYTIV010000156.1:0-4645 GCA_964437895.1 uncultured Methylotenera sp. | reverse complement strand
TGACACTGTTCAAATCCTCTATCCTGCTGTTTCTGTTATTCAAGTTCGGCAAAAATATCCTCAACTTCTGGTTCGAGCTGGTCGCTAAACAACGCTCGCGCGAACTGTTTGTCTTAAACGTGCTGATGGTGACTTTGCTCATGGCGGCGGCGACCAACTTTGTCGGCCTGTCATATGCCCTGGGCGCCTTTGTCGCCGGCATGCTGATTTCTGAGACCAAATACCGCTATCAGGTGGAGTCGGATATTGCGCCGTTCCGCGACATTCTGCTCGGCCTATTCTTCATCAGTGTTGGCATGCTGCTGGATGTGTCTGTGTTGGTGGATCATGCCTTGCTGGTGGCCGGACTGTTATTACTGTTTTTGCTGTTCAAGATCGGCCTGATTGCCTTGCTGACAAAGTTTTATGGCTTTGAGATGGGGGTGGGCGTGCGTACCGGCATCATTCTGGGGCAAGCCGGCGAGTTTAGCTTTGTGGTGCTGGCCTTAGGTCTGCAAACGCATCTCATTGATGACACATCCTTGCAGCTGGTCTTGTCGGTGGCCGTATTATCTATGCTGGTGGCGCCTTTTATCATTCAATACAACGGTCGGATTGCGCGTACGCTGGTTAAAAGTTACACCCGCAACAGCATCAAGGTGGTGGATACCATCCAGGAACACAGCCAGGATTTGCGTGACCATGTCATCATTTGCGGGTATGGGCGTAGCGGTCAGTATCTGGGCCGTTTCCTGCGTGAGGAAAACATCCCTTACGTCGCGCTGGATATGGATGCCAGCCGGGTGCAAGAAGCGGCTGCGGCGGGTGAAAACGTGATTTACGGTGATGCCGGGCGTCGATCTGTGCTGGATGCCGCCGGGGTGGCGCGTGCCAAGGCGGTGATCATCAGTTATGCCGAAACCCGTGGCACCATGAAAGTCCTGCATGTGATTCAAGAGAAGTATCCATCACTGCCTGTGATTGTGCGTACGCATGATGACAGTGAAATGGATGTGTTGCGGGATGCTGGCGCCGCAGAAGTGGTGCCTGAGATTCTTGAAGGCAGTTTGATGCTGGCTTCGCATGCGCTGGTGACCTTGGGCATCCCGCTTAATCGTGTGGTGAAACGGATCCGTCTGTTTCGAGAAGAGCGCTACAAGATGTTCAAAGGCTACTTCCGCGGTGTCAGTGATGCCGATACCACGACGGCCGCCTTACCGCAGCTGCATTCGGTCGAAATGTACAAGAACTTTTATGCGCATGGGCTGCGGCTGGATCATGTTCCTTTTGAGGATTTTGCGGTCGAGGTCAAGCAGTTACGCCGCCGCAACATGCCTGAGCCCATCTCTCCCAGGCCAGATATCGTATTGACCGAAGGCGATGTACTGGTGCTGCTCGGCAGCAATACGGCCTTGATTGCGATGGAAGTCTATTTGATTTCCGGACGCAAACCGTAAGACAATAGCGCTCTGGCCGGGCAGTCGTGTCCGGCTTTCACCGTGAGCAGAAAATCGATATGGCTAACAGTTCAGTAGTGGTGGTAGGTGGCGGCATAGTCGGCTGTTTGACGGCGATGCAGTTGCGCAAGCAAGGGCATGCCGTGACGCTGGTAGAGCGTAATATCGTCGCCGCGCAAACCTCCGGCGAGTCTTCCTGGGCCGGAGCCGGCATTGCTTTTCCATTATTACCCTGGTTCTATCAGGACGTGGTCAATGAACTGGCGCTAGCAGGCGCACGCGCGTATCCCGCAGTCACCGCTGAATTATTTGCCGATACCGGCATCGATCCGGAGTGTACCCGCAGTGGTATGCTGATCCAGCCGCCGTTTGATTTGCAGCAGGCCACCGCATGGTGCCAGCGCTCTGGCCTCGACTATGCCCTGCAGGGTGAGCAGTTGCTGATTCCTGAAGTGGTGCAGATTCGCAATCCCCGCTTGTTGCAATCCCTGAAAGCCTGGCTGATCAAGCATGGGGTCGTGTTGCGCGAGCAAACCCAACTCATGCCTTTGCCCGAGGGCGAGGCGCCGATTGCCGGTTGGCAAACCACAGACGGTGAAACCCTGGTCGCCGACCACTACGTGGTCACGTCCGGTGCCTGGAGTTTTGAGCTACTTAGACAAACCGCGTCCAGCCTTGAGATCAAGCCCATGCGCGGTCAAATGCTGCTGTATCAGATGCCGGTCGGCCTGTTGCCACATATCCTTTATCGTGACGGTTTTTATATGGTGCAACGTCGCGACGGCCACCTGCTGGCAGGCAGCAGCTTAGAAGATGTCGGGTTTGATACGGGCGTGACTGACAGTATGCGTGCGGAGATGCTGTCGAAAGCCGAGGCCATCTTGCCGGCCTTGCGCGGACAGCCCATCATCCGACATTGGAGCGGATTGCGCCCAGGCACACCACATAACATTCCGACCATTGGTCGCCACCCCCGCATTGACAACCTCTATCTGAATACCGGTCATTTCAGGTATGGCGTCACCATGGCACCAGAATGTGCGCGGCGGATTGCGGCTTTGCTGGCTGACGCGTAAGCGCAGGCTGGTGCGCACTTAGAATTGAATGCCGTACGCTGTGCGCATCACGCGCTGGCTAGGCGGCCACCCAGTCCCCGCTTTTGCCACCATGTTTCTCCAGTAAGCGGATGTCTTGCATGATCATGCCGCGGTCTATCGCCTTGCACATATCATAAATCGTCAGCAGTCCGACCTGTACCGCGGTCAGGGCTTCCATCTCCACCCCAGTTTGGCCCGTCGTTTCGCACTGTACGCGGCAGGTTATGCTAGCGTGTGCTTCATCGGCGACAAAACTCACGTCGACGCGGCTGAGGCTAAGCGGATGGCATAAAGGAATCAAGTCACTGGTTTTTTTGCTGGCCTGAATCGCGGCAATGCGGGCGATACCAAGCACATCCCCTTTTTTGGCATGCCCTTGTAAAATGGTTTGTAGCGTGGCGGCTTGCATGCGGATACTGCCCTCTGCAATCGCAACACGTTTGCTATGGGGTTTGTCGCTGATATCGACCATGTGTGCATGGCCCTGTGCATTAAAGTGGGTGAGGCCGGAGGTAGAATGTGTCATGGATTTACCAGTGTGAAAAAGGATGAACTCAAGGCTTGAAGTCGCTATCATAACAAGTTTGGCTGGTGACGACAGGGATGTCATGGCGCCAGCGTTTAAATGCCGGAACACATGGTTTTAAAAAGACTTCAATTCAAACTGCAGGGGCGTGGCCAGCACATCATGCGCGGGGTCGTGCTGTGCTGTCTGCTGGCGATGCCGGGGCTCACGGTGCAGGCCACCAGTAGTTCAGGCGTGCTTTCTGGCAAGCCTTATGAGCCGGGTGATCTAGATCTAAACCTGCCGGCGGATTCTTCTAATCAATTGCCTGAACTGGGTGATGCCTCGCAAACGGTATTGTCGTTGCGGGATGAAGAAAAAATTGCCCATCAGATTCTGAAGCAGGTCGCAGTGAGTGAGGATGTGCTGGAAGATGCTGAGGTGACGGACTACCTGCAAGCATTGGGTACTCGTCTCGGCGAGAGCAGCCCAGACCGTCAGCAGAAGTTTTATTTTTTTGTGGTACAGGACAAGACGATTAACGCGTTTGCTATGCCTGGGGGTGTCATAGGCGTGCATACCGGCTTGTTCACAGCCGCTAACAGTGAGTCTGAACTGGCCAGCGTATTGGGGCATGAGATCGGTCATGTCACGCAACACCATCTGGCGCGCATGCTGGCTTCGCAAAAGTATGACATGTTCAAAAACATTGCCGCGACAGCATTGGCCTTGCTGGTTGCGCGCTCTAACCCACAGGCTGCGATGGGCGCCATGACGGCAGCCTCCGCGGCCGGTGTGCAGCGTCAGCTGGATTACACCCGTGAGCATGAGCGCGAGGCTGACCGTGTCGGCTTGAGCATTTTGCAAGATGCCGGATTCGATGTGCGGGCCATGCCGGCTTTTTTTACCACCATGCAACGGGCGACGCGTTTTTCAGATGGCGGCAATATGCCCAGTTATTTACGTACACACCCGCTGACCAGTGAGCGGATTGCAGATATCGGCAACCGCGTGCAGAACCTGCCCTACAAGCAAATTAACGAGAGCCTGGCTTTTTTTCTGATGCGGGCCAAGATTCGCGCTTTTCAGGGTGCGCCGCAGCAAATGGTGGAGGAGTTTCAGCATAATATTGCCGAGGGCCGTTACCAGAACGAGTCGGCAGAGCACTTTGGCTTGGCCTATGCCTGGTTGCGCGCCAATCAGCCACAGAATGCCCAGAGGGAAGTAGACTGGCTGGTCAAGCATGGGATGAATGTACCGTATCTGGTCACGTTAAAGGCGTTGACGCTAGCCAGACTGGGGCAGATTGCACAGGCGCAAACCCAGTTTGTGCAGGGACTGCAGCAGTATCCCATGCATCGCATACTGGCACAGGGCGAGGCGGAGCTGTTGATTCGTAGCCAGCAGTGGGAACCGGCCGTGCGTTTTATCCAAAAGCAGCTGGAAACCTTTGCTGAGGATCCCAAGTTGTACGACTGGTTGGCGGCGGCCTATCAGGGGCAAGGCAAGCAAATGTTGCGACATCAGGCGCTGGGTGAGTCGTATGTGCGCAAATATGATTTGCCTCGTGCGATCGACCAGTTTGAAATTGCCAGCAAGGCTAAAGA
>CAYTIV010000155.1:0-4645 GCA_964437895.1 uncultured Methylotenera sp. | reverse complement strand
ACTCATCTGCGCTCAGTGCGGCTGCCAAAGCGACACCGGTCGTGTCTGAGCCGCCACGGCCCAGCGTAGTAATGCTGCCTTTGGCATCGACGCCCTGAAAGCCGGCCACCACACACACGTAGCCATCATCCAGATCCTTTTTCAGGTGATGCTGATCGATATCGAGAATACGCGCTTTGCTATAAGCGTCATCCGTCAGAATTTTGACCTGCGCACCGGTATAACTTTTCGCTTTGATCCCGAGTTCCATCAGCGCCAGTGCGGTCATACCGATGGTGACCTGCTCACCGGTAGACACCATGACATCCAGCTCGCGCGGATCTGGATCTGCCATGATTTCCTTGGCCAGTGAAATCAGGCGATTGGTTTCACCTGACATGGCTGAAACCACCACCACAACCTGATGCCCCAGGGCTTTGTAACGTGCAACTCGACGCGCCACATTGCGGATGCGCTCAGGGTTAGCCACTGAGGTACCGCCGTATTTTTGTACGATTAATGCCATTGTTTCGCTCTGTTAATCCATTGAATTAATTAAGTTTTGCTTGCACCCAGCCGCTCACGCTTGCGAGTGCTTGCGGTAAATTGGTCGGGTCTGAGCCGCCTGCCATCGCCATGTCCGGCTTGCCGCCACCCTTGCCACCGACCTGACCAGCCACATGGTTGACCAATTCGCCAGCTTTGACTTTTGCAATCAGGTCTGGTGTGACGCCCGCCGCGAGGCTGACCTTGCCCTCACTCACGCTCGCCAACACAATAGCGGCAGATTTGAGCTTATCCTTGAGTTTGTCCATGGTCTCGCGCAGTGCATTAGCATCCGCGCCTTCAAGCGTTGCTGCCAGCACCTGTATGCCGTTCACTTGCTGCGCCTGACTGAGCAGATCATCGCCTTGTGCACTGGCCAGCTTGGATTTTAAACGCGCCAGTTCTTTTTCCAGAGATTTAACGTGCTCCATCACTTGCGAGATCTTGGCTGGCAGTTCTGCCACCGGCGCCTTCAACTCGCTGGCCGCCTGGTTGATCAATACCTGTTGGGTTTGCACCAGCTTAAGCGCGCCTTCACCCGTGGTCGCTTCAACGCGACGCACACCCGCCGCCACACCGCTCTCTGCGGTAATCTTGAACAAGCCGATATCACCCGTGCGGCTGACATGCGTGCCGCCACACAACTCGCGTGAAGAGCCAATATCCAGTACGCGCACTTCATCGCCGTACTTCTCACCGAACAGCATCATGGCGCCTGTTTTTTGGGCAGATTCAATATCCATGACGCGCGCCTGTGTCGCAGCATTAGATAAAATCTCGGCATTGACCAAGGCCTCGACGCGCGCAATCTGTTCATCCGTCATCGGCGCATTATGCACAAAGTCAAAGCGGGTTTTTTCAGTATCGACCAAACTGCCTTTCTGCTGCACATGCTCACCCAGCACTTCGCGCAGGGCTTTATGCATCAGGTGTGTCGCGGAGTGGTTACGCATGGTGTTGGCGCGCGCCTGAAGATTTACTTTGGCCACCAAGTCATCCCCCACAGACAGGCTACCGGTTTTTAGCACGCCATGGTGTCCAAACACTGCCGCCTGAATCTTCTGGGTGTCTTCCACGGCAAAAATGCCATTGGCAGACTTGAGCTCACCGCTGTCACCAATCTGGCCACCAGACTCGGCATAAAATGGTGTGTGATCGAGTACGACCACGCCAAGATCCCCTTCATTCAAGGTATTCACCGCACTGCCATCTTTGTACAAGGCAAGCACCTTGCCTGGTTTTTCCAGCGTGTCATAGCCATGAAACGTGGTGGCCGCGCCATCATATTCCAGATTAAGCGCCATTTTAAACTTGCCTGCTGCACGCGCCTGCTCTTTTTGGCGCGCCATGGCTGCATCAAATCCGGCCGTATCCACGGTCACACCACGTTCACGGCAAATGTCAGCCGTCAGGTCTAATGGAAAGCCAAAGGTATCATGCAATTTGAAAGCCAGATCACCA
Organism: uncultured Methylotenera sp.; assembly: GCA_964437895.1. GTDB lineage: Bacteria > Pseudomonadota > Gammaproteobacteria > Burkholderiales > Methylophilaceae > Methylophilus. Next base: position 2,659 of record CAYTIV010000155.1, on the reverse strand, counting down.
TTAAATACGGTGGGCTGGGTCGCCAATTCTGCTTCCAGAATCTGCATGCCATTTTCGATGGTTTCAAAGAAGCGATCCTCTTCGAGTTTGAGGATATCGGTCACGCGCGCTTGATTGCTCGTCAATTCAGGATAGGCTTCACCCATCTCAGCGACCAGATCCGGCACCAACTTATGGAAAAATGCAGCACGGCAACCCAATTTGTATCCGTGACGAATGGCACGACGGATAATGCGGCGCAACACATAGCCACGGCCCTCGTTACCAGGAATCACGCCATCGGCGATCAGGAAAGAACAGGCACGGATATGGTCTGCCAGCACTTTCAGTGAAGGACTGTCCAGATCTGCGGTATGCGTTTCACGCGCCGCAGCTTTGATCAGCGCTTGGAATAAATCGATTTCATAGTTGGCATGCACCCCTTGCAGTACCGCTGAAATACGCTCCAGCCCCATGCCGGTATCCACAGACGGTTTGGGCAGGGGATGCATGACCCCAGCTTCGTCGCGATTGAACTGCATGAAGACGTTGTTCCAGATCTCAATGAAACGGTCACCATCCTCGTCCGGGCTGCCTGGAGGGCCGCCTGGAATATGCGCGCCATGGTCATAGAAAATTTCGGTACAGGGGCCGCATGGGCCAGTATCACCCATCATCCAGAAGTTGTCGGAGGCGTAGCGTGCACCTTTGTTGTCGCCAATACGTACGATTTTGTCAGCCGGGACGCCGACTTCCTTGTTCCAGATATCGTAAGCCTCGTCATCTTCAGCATAGACGGTGACCATCAGACGCTCTTTAGGCAAGGCGTAGACTTCCGTCAACAACTGCCAGGCGAATTGAATGGCATCACGCTTAAAATAATCACCAAAGCTAAAGTTACCCAGCATCTCAAAAAAGGTGTGGTGGCGTGCGGTATAGCCGACGTTTTCGAGATCGTTGTGCTTACCGCCAGCACGCACACACTTTTGCGCAGTGGCTGCACGGGTATAGGCGCGCTTGTCAAACCCCAGGAATACATCCTTGAACTGGTTCATGCCCGCATTGGTAAACAGCAAGGTCGGGTCGCCGTGTGGCACCAGTGAGCTGGATGCCACAACCTGATGGCCTTTGGAAGCAAAGAAGTCCAGAAAAGCCTGGCGAATTTGCTTGCTGGAAGGTTTTTGTCCGTACTTAACTGTCATCTTCTGCGTGTCTATTCAAAATGTGTTTAATGGTTTCAAACGTAAATCCCCGGCTTTGCAGAAAGCGGGCCTGCTTGGCCCATTCTTCACGTGTTGCCGGAAGCGCTTTAAATTTTTTGTGCCAGACCTCTCTGGCACGCTCTGTTTCATTGCCTTGCAAACTGGCCACGGCGGATGCAATCAGGTGGTCATCCACCCCTTTTTCACGCAGTTCGTGGGCCACACGCCGCGCACCAAATTTAGCTTGGCGCGCATGTACCATCTGCTCAGCGTAACGCGCATCGCTCAGCCAGCCCCGCGCTTTGAAATCCGCAATCAGTGCCGGCAAGTCATCGTCTGGCGTTGCATAGACTTCTAATTTCTGCGCCAGCTCGGCTGCGGCATATTCACGCTTGCTCAAAAACTCAAGCGCCCGCTGGCGCAGGGATTTCTCAAGAGGTGATTTCTGCTGCACCTTGGCTGATGCCCTTAGTCGTCCTCACCTCTGGCCGCCGCCATGCCGTCGGCCAGCACATTGGAATTCTCGCGAATTCTGGCTTCGATCTCAGTTGCGATGGCTGGATTCTCGCGCAGGAATTCCTTGGCGTTTTCTTTACCCTGGCCAATTTTTTCACCATTGTAGCTATACCAAGCGCCTGATTTTTCAACCAGCTTCAAATTGGTGCCCAGCTCAATCACTTCGCCCAAGCGAGAGATGCCCTCACCGTACATGATGTCGAACTCTGCCTGCTTGAACGGTGGCGCCACTTTGTTCTTGATGACTTTGACCTTGGTTTCGGAACCAATGACCTCATCGCCCTTCTTGATAGCGCCAGTACGGCGAATATCCAAACGCACAGATGAGTAGAATTTAAGGGCGTTACCACCGGTGGTCGTTTCAGGGTTGCCGAACATGACACCGATCTTCATACGGATCTGGTTAATAAAAATCACCAGCGTATTGGTACGCTTGATATTCCCGGTCAATTTACGCAGGGCCTGAGACATCAGACGCGCTTGCAGGCCCATGTGGCTGTCACCCATCTCGCCTTCGATCTCGGCACGGGGTGTCAGTGCGGCCACGGAGTCAACGACGACGATATCCACAGAACCAGAACGCACCAGCATGTCGGCGATTTCGAGCGCCTGCTCGCCCGTGTCTGGCTGTGAAATCAGCAACTCAGGCACATTCACACCCAGCTTAGCCGCATATTGCGGATCCAAGGCATGCTCAGCATCGATAAACGCAGCAACGCCGCCCAGCTTTTGCATCTCTGCAATGGCTGACAAGGTCAGCGTCGTTTTGCCTGAGGATTCAGGACCATAAATCTCAACAATTCTGCCACGTGGCAGACCGCCTACGCCCAGTGCGATATCCAGGCCGAGTGAGCCGGTAGAGACCACCTGCAAGTCTTCACCAATGTCACCATCGCCCATGCGCATGATGGAGCCTTTGCCGAACTGTTTTTCGATTTGAGAGAGTGCGGCGGCGAGCGCTT
>CAYTIV010000154.1:0-4650 GCA_964437895.1 uncultured Methylotenera sp. | reverse complement strand
CACCGATGAACGATGATAGAACCAATGCCATGTGGCAGGCTTCTGGGCAGTCTGTCGACAGTCCGCAGCGGGTGGCCGATGGCATCATTCAGGCCTTGGAGCGCGAGCGTCAGGAGCTGTTTATCGGTCAACCACAAACGTTTTTTGCCTGGCTCAACGGGCTCGCGCCGCGGTTAGTCAACCTCGGGCTCAAGCAGCAGGCGCGGCTAGCCAGAAAGTTTCTTTAACCGCGCTTATTCCCATTCCAGCTGCGGATAGACCACATTCACATTGCGTCGGTTGGCGACATCGAATAACAACCATTGTGCGTGTTCGGATGCGGCGGCGGATTCCATGGTCTGCTCCATGCTAACGCCTTTCTGGATGCTGCTTCTGATGTCGCCGAGTAGCAGGGTGAGATAACGCAAGGCGTTGCCGATGATGGTTTTTTGGTCGCTGCTTTCACTACCATGACCAGGCACAATCAGCGCATACGGGGTCTGGTTGATCTCCTGCAATACCGCGATTAGTCCCTTGAGGTCGCCTTCAACCACCGGGGTGCGTTGTGCAAACAGCAGGTCGCCGGTAAACAGGGTCTGGGTCTGGCTATCTAGCACGGTCAAATCGGTGTGTGTATGTGCGACACGTCGCGCCTGTAATTGCAGTGAGCGTCCGCCCAGATCCAGCGTCAATGTATTGTGCACTGCCGTATCTGGCACCACGGTCGTACTGGCTGTCCCGGCGGCCCCCAGCAGTTTTGCATTGAGTTTTTCATATTGCTCTTGGCGCAGCAGCATGGTGTTGGCCAGTTTTTCATTGCCGACAAAATGGGTGTCTTTTCCAACAAAAGCGGCATTGCCATAGGTGTGATCAGGATGTACATGGGTATTGATCACATAACGTATAGGCAACGGGCTGAGTTTGCGTATGGCGTGTAAAAGTTGCTCGCCGGTGTGTTTACTGCCGCCGCTGTCGATGATGGCAATCGCTTCTGCGCCGATGACAACGCCGATATTGCAAATATCGCCCTGGTAGCCATCATCAATATCCAGATGCTGGCCATGGTGCACGTAAACGCCAGCGGCCACGGCTTGCAAATCAAAAGGCGTTTCGCTGGCCTGACTACAAAACGATACAAAAGCCGCTGCAACACAAACACATAACTGCTTGATTTTTGATACCATGACGCCTCATCCATGAATGTTTCATGCATCATAATCAATACACATGGGAAGACCAAGTGACTACCGTCACAACGATTAAGGAGAATCAATGACTACAACACAGCGATACACCAAAGTGGCCATCATCCTGCACTGGCTGATTGCGCTGGCGATTATTGCCATGTTTGCCCTCGGTTGGTATATGGGTGACTTGCCGAAAGATGGCCCCAAACAAACCGCGTTCGATCTGTTTGATCTGGGCCTTTATACCTGGCAGATGGATGAGCCGGCCAGTGCCAGAACGCTCTACTTTAATCTGCATAAGTCTGTTGGGTTTACTTTGCTCTGGCTGATCATGTTCCGTGTCTACTGGCGCGTGACCCATACGCCCCCAGCGATGCTGGCCAGCTATACCGCTGTGGAGCGTAAAGTGGCGACCGCTGCACATCATGTGCTCTATCTGCTGATGGTGGTATTGCCCTTGAGCGGCGTGCTGATGACGCTGTATAGCAAGTTTGGTCTCAAGTGGTTTGGCATCGAGGTGTTTGGTGGCCTGGATAACGCAGATCTGCGCGACCTGTTTAAAGAGTCACATGAGTTGTTTGCCAATATTCTGTTGGCGGTGTTTATTGTGCATGTGGTGGGCGCGCTCAAGCATCGCATCATCGATAAAGATGACACCATGTCACGCATGTCGCTCAAATAAGCTGTCTTTGAGCCATAAAAAAAGCCTGCAGTCGCAGGCTTTTTTTATGAGGGCTGATGGCGCACCTGTTGTCATGGCTCAGGTCTGTTGAGGTATTCAAGGCGGTGCAAGTTGCACTTGCCAAACATCACATGCTATAGGGCTTACTGGTGATACTGCGGGCTGAGTTTGCGCAAGGTTTCCAGCATGCAGGCCGCGTGTTCTGGCGGTGTCCACTGCGTGATGCCGTGGCCCAGATTGAACACATGGCCATGCCCCTGACCATAGCTGGCCAGAATCCGTGCGACCTCTTTCTCAATGGCTGCCGGTGAACTCAACAAAATGGCGGGGTCCATATTGCCCTGCAAGGCGACCTGACCGCCTACGCGCTGACGCGCCTGGGCGAGATCGACCGTCCAGTCCAGGCCTAGCGCATCCGCGCCGATGGCTGCCTGAGCCTCTAGCCACAAGCCGCCGCCTTTGGTAAACACAATGCTGGGCACGGTTTTGCCTTCGGCTGTTTTGGTCAGCCCGGCCACTATTTTCTGCATGTAGTTGAGCGAGAACTCAATATAAGCATCATGTGACAGCGCCCCGCCCCAGGAGTCAAAAATCATCACGGCTTGCGCGCCGGCCGCAATCTGTGCATTCAGGTACTGCGTCACGGTTTGTGCTGTGATCTCTAAAATGCGATGCAACAGCTCAGGTCTGGCATAGCCCATTTTTTTGGTGGTGAGGAAATCGGTGCCGCCTTTACCTTCTACCATATAGGTGGCCAGTGTCCACGGACTCCCGGAAAAACCAATCAGAGGCACGCGGCCATTCAATGCCTGACGAATGCTGCTGACGGCATCAAACACATATTGCAGCTTGTGCATGTCAGGAACTTCGAGCTTCAGAATGTCCGCCTCGGCTTGCAAGGTGCGTTCAAATTTGGGGCCTTCACCCTCTTCAAAATACAAGCCCAGACCCATGGCATCCGGCACGGTCAGGATATCGCTAAACAGGATGGCTGCATCCAATTGTGGGTAGCGGTCCAGCGGTTGCAGCGTCACTTCTGTGGCAAATGCGGGGCTTTGGCACAACTGCATGAAGCTGCCTGCCGTTTTGCGGCTCTCGCGGTACTCTGGCAAGTAGCGCCCCGCCTGCCGCATCATCCAGACCGGGGTATATTCAGTAGGTTGGCGCAACAGTGCGCGCAAGAAGGTGTCGTTTTGCAGTGATGTCATGGGCTCAGTAGGGCCTGGGCGGTCATCGCCAGGCAGCAATATGTAAAAGCATGATTATAAAGGGCAAGCCTCTGTTTCATTAGAAAGAATGTGGTTTTTTTGCGATATGACAAACAAAAACGCCGATGAATTTCATCGGCGTTTTGTCAGGGTCTCAGCGTCCAGAATTAACGTGGCAGGGTTGAGCTGCCCATCAGGAACGCATCGACTTCACGCGCACACTGACGACCTTCGCGGATCGCCCATACCACCAGCGATTGACCACGGCGAATATCGCCGGCGGCAAACACTTTGGTTTTGCTGGTTTTGTAGCAGCCTTCACCATCGGTGGTCGCTTTGGCATTACCACGGTTGTCTTTCTCTACGCCAAAGGCGTCCAGCAGTTTTTGCACGGGTGAGACAAAGCCCATAGCTAAAAACACCAAATCCGCCTTGATGGTAAACTCAGAGTTTGGCACTTCAACCATTTTGCCGTCTTTCCACTCAACGCGTGCGCCTTTGAGTGCGGTCAGCTTGCCATTCTCGCCAATCAGCTCTTTGGTGGTGATAGACCAGTCACGGTTTGCACCTTCCTCGTGAGAGCTAGATGTCCGCATTTTGAGTGGCCAGTTGGGCCATACCAATGATTTGTTCTCTTTTTCTGGGGGTTGTGGCATCAGTTCAAACTGCGTGATGCTGACCGCGCCATGACGGTTGGAGGTGCCCACACAGTCTGAGCCCGTATCGCCACCACCAATCACCACGACATGTTTGCCGGTGGCTTTGATTTGGTCAGCCACGGTATCGCCCGCGACCATCTTGTTGTTCGGTGTCAGGAAATCCATCGCAAAGTGCACGCCGTCAAGCTCACGGCCCGGGACTGGCAGATCACGAGGCACCTCGGCACCCCCCGCCAACACCACAGCATCAAAATCGCGTTCCAGATCAGCGGCGCTGACATTCTCGCCCACGTTCTGGTTAACCTTGAAGGTCACGCCTTCTGCTTCCATCTGCGCCATACGACGGTCGATGTTGGACTTGTCCAATTTGAAGTCAGGGATACCATAGCGCAACAAACCACCGATACGGTCGTTCTTTTCAAGCACGGTCACGGTGTGACCCGCACGTGCCAGCTGTTGGGCCGCTGCCAACCCTGCTGGGCCTGAACCCACCACAGCAATCTTTTTGCCAGTTTTGTTTGGATTGATTTGCGGTGTCACCCAGCCGTTTTCCCAGGCTTTGTCGATAATCGCGTGTTCAATCGATTTGATGCCGACCGCATCATTGTTGATGTTGAGCGTACAGGCGGCTTCGCAAGGTGCTGGGCAAATACGGCCAGTAAAGTCAGGGAAGTTATTGGTGGAGTGCAATACATCGATTGCATTCCGCCAGTCCTGACGGTAAACCAGATCATTCCAGTCAGGAATGATGTTGTTGATTGGACAGCCCGTGGTACAGAAAGGAATGCCGCAATCCATGCAGCGCGCCCCTTGCTGTTTGGCCTGATCGTCTGTCAGATGCAGGACGAACTCTTTGTAGTTCTTGACGCGGTCCGGCACTGGCAGATTTTCTTCTGCCAGTCGGTCAAATTCCATAAAACCTGTGACTTTACCCA
>CAYTIV010000153.1:0-4660 GCA_964437895.1 uncultured Methylotenera sp. | reverse complement strand
ACGACGATACCGCCGATAATGCCGGCAATGACGCCAGAAAACAGCGGCGCACCTGAGGCCAGGGCAATGCCCAAGCAAAGTGGCAGCGCCACAAAAAACACCACAATCGAGGCGGGTAGGTCACGATTAAAGTGCTTAAACAGGTCTGACAGTGCAGACGACTGCGCAGAGGTTGACATGGGTTATTCCTTCACAAATGAGATCATTATTTTTATTTAAGTACTACATTTTTATAGAGACTCTACAGCCAAAACCCCGCATTGGCGGGGTTTTGAGGTGCGCGTTACACGCAACTTGTCTTACTCGGCAGAAGACGGCCCAACGTAGGGACGCTTACCGATAAAGTGCAACCGCATCTGTTGATGCTTATCATAGCCTTTTTCAGGGCTATCCGTCACGATACCGGCACCTACCCATTTGTCATCCTGGTTTTGCTTTGCTGGCAACACTTTGGCATATGGCCGTTTACCCAGCTGATGCTGTTGATGCATCTGCTGTAACGCAGTCTCTTCATCGAGCGCCTCTTCAGCATGCGCAATGCCAGTCAAGCCGTATACGATACAAAGTGACATGATTAACTTAAACATATCTCGCTCCTCTTAAATCTATCTGTGACCGTGTGGTGAGTGCCTGATCATGTTGAACTGATCGGCTTACAAAACCTCGACTAATAAGCGCGCTTGGCCAACTGGTGCATTTTGTGTGGCTGAGGCACAGCGTTCGTTTCCACTCTCAAGGTTGCCCCTGTCCAGGCTTGCTCTGCGCCCGCAGAAGCCACCATTACGGCTTGATAGGGACGCTTGCCCAACATGTGCACCTGATGTGCTTGATGCGGATCGGCGAGGCGCTCAGTAGCCTGTACGCCACTGGCCAACAAAGTGGTGGCTGCCAACATAAACAAAGTGATTGATTGACGCATACTTTTCTCCTTTTCATGAATGACACACATTTGCGTGTCTTAGTTACTTGCTATTGATGATGGGAGGCATTATGCAATGGTCTACACCACAAAAAATCTACCGATATAGGTAGTTCGGTATATACTAAACGGCATATGTCAAATTCATCTTCATCGCCAGCAGACAGCGCTTTTGCACTGCGACACAGCCTCAAGCAAACGCAGGTGCAGCTGGCGCATGACAGATTGTTTGAGCAGTTTGGTCAAAAATTGTTCATGCAGGGTTGGTCTGATGACCTGTTGCAATGGCTGCTGGATGCCCTCGGCACGCAACTGGGCGCTGCTCATGGGCTGATTTGCCAGCAACACGCGGGCGCCCTGAAAATACTGGCACAACGCGGCCAGACTTTTCCGGTTGGAGCCCGGATTCCCATGCTGGGATCACTCGCCTTGTGGCTCAAAGAGCCGATACACTTTGAGGTACATGCGCAATATGTGCCTAACCTGTGGACCCTGCCAGCAGGCCAACCGCAGGATAACGGATTACATTTCTATCACTTGACGCTGGCCTGCCATCAGCGCGCAGTCGGCCTGCTTGGGTTGGTCACCAACACCCCACTCAATGATGCAGCGCTCACCATGTTACATAGCCTGTGTGGGCTGCTCGGATTCGCCCTGCAAGGCAAAACGCAGGTAGGCACAGTGGTGGATGACAGTTATCTACAAAAACTGACGCCGCGTGAGCGCGAGGTCTTTGCATTGCTGCCTTCGGGGGCGAGTAATGCGGCCTTGGCACAGAAGCTGGGCATTTCACCAGGCACCGTCAAGATCCACATCGAACGCGTACTCAGCAAGCTGGGGGTCAACGATCGCACCCAGGCCGCCGTCAAAGCGGTCGAAGCCGGCTTCAAGAGCGATGGACTATAAGGCCCCGACCATGTGGACAGCGCTCAAACACGCAATGCAGCCATTAAACCATGTCTGGCAGGACCTCTCCCTGACCAGCAAGGGCATTTTGCTCAACACCTTACCCCTCACCGTGCTGCTGGCCTCGCTGGCCCTGATCTTTGAAAGTGAACAGCAAGCGGCGCAACTCGAACAGCGCGTACAGAATGCCTTGCAGATTCAGCAGGATATCCAGACTCTGCAAACCCTGCTGCTTGAGGCCTCTACTGGCGTGCGAGATTTTTTGCTGACAGGCAACCGGCAGTTTCTGGGCGGCTATCAGAGTGCCAGACAGCAGATGCCACAACTACTGCACTCGCTGGAACACAATCTGGATGACGACGCGCAAAAGAAACTGTTACAAGTCATTTACCCGCTGGTCGCACACAACCTTGAAGATTTAGCCACCTTGGCCAGTCACAGTGAACAGGAAGCCGATGACGCCCTGATCAGCAAATTCAGCACGCAGGGCGAGACGCTGAACCGTCTGCGTGCGCACCTGAATGACATGAGCCAGCGCGAGTCAGCCATCGTCAATCAGGACAAAAAAGAAGTGTTATATGAGCGCAAACGTAACCTGCGCATCACCCTGACGGCCGTCATCGCCGGCGTGCTGGGCTCGTTGATCGGGGTCTGGTTGTTTACGCAAACCATTGTGGCCCGCGTGCGTACCATCCGTGACAGCGCCATCCATCTGGTCAAAGGGGAGCCATTGGCACTGCCGTCCATCAGCCGCGACGAGCTGGAGCAACTTACCAGTGAGCTCGAGCACGCCTCGCAGCTGCTTGCACAAAGCGTACAGGAGACGCGTCAGGCCCGTATCGAAGCTGAAGAGGCCAGTGCCGCCAAAACCAATTTTTTGTCGCGCACCAGTCATGAGTTACGCACGCCCCTCAACGCGATTCTGGGCTTTGCACAGATTTTAGAGAACGATCTGCCCGAGGGCAGACAAAAAGATGGCGCGGCGCTGATCCATAACGCGGGGCAGCACCTGCTCAAACTGATTAACGAAGTGCTGGATATTGCCCGGATTGAGAGTGGCGACATCGGTATGGCCATGGAGGTCATTGCCCTCAATCCCCTGCTGGAAGAGGCCTATCACTACCTGCGGCCGCTGGAAAAGCTGCGCGACATGTCCATACGCACGGAGTTTGCACCAGGACTGTTTGTACGCGCTGACCGCCAGCGCCTGTTACAAGTGGTGCTCAATCTGCTGGCCAACGCCCTCAAGTACGGCCCGGTGAATACCCAAGTGGTATTTAGCGCGTACCGACAACAAGATGAGATTCGCATTGATGTGCTGGATGAAGGGCCGGGCATTCCCGCCGAATTACGCGCCCGCTTATTTACCCCGTTTGACCGACTGGGTGCAGAACGCACCATGACCGAGGGTACTGGTCTCGGGTTGGTGCTAAGTAAACAGCTGATTGAAGCCATGCATGGGCAGATTGGGGTCGCCGAGCAGCGTGGGCTGTTCTGGGTCAGCCTGCCCGCAGCCGGCCCCGCCCTCGCAGCGACACCGCCCCCCCAAGCACACGCCAGCCATAGCCCTCACATGGGCCCTGTCAGCCGCAGCGATCGCAGGCAGCATGTGCTTTATGTGGAAGATAATGCGAGTAATCAGGCACTGATGGAGGCTATTTTTAGCAAACACCGCCATCTCAGGTTGCATTTGGTGGCCAGTGTGCAAGAGGCATTACTCTGGTTGCGCGATATGCAGCCAGACTTACTGCTATTAGACCTCAACCTGCCCGATGGCTCAGGCGAGAAACTGATTGCGCATCTTCGCGGCCAGCCTGCGCCGTTGAGCGCGACACCAATCGTGGTGCTCAGTGCCGACGCTCTACCAGAGACCTTGCAACGTCTGCAAGTGGCGGGCATTGAGCATTACTTTACCAAGCCTGTGAATGTCGCCGCCTTCAACCAACTACTGTTAAAACTATTACCCGAGTCCCACGCATGAACATAGAACAACTGCGCGCATCCAAGATTTTGATTATTGATGATTCAGAGGCCAACCTGCGTCTGCTGGAAGAGCTACTGGCCAAAGAAGGCTTTGAGCAAGTCATCAGTACCACAGACCCCACCAAAACCATGGACTTGGTCCATGCGTTCCAGCCAGATCTGATCCTGCTCGATCTGATGATGCCAGTGCTCGATGGATTTGCCGTCCTCGATCAGCTTTCGCACCATGTCGGCCAGCACGAATACCTGCCAGTGCTGGTACTCACGGCAGACGCCACCATCGCCGCCCGCAGAAAAGCGCTGGCCTTGGGCGCCAAAGACTTTTTGACCAAACCGTTTGATGCCATGGAAGCCATGCTACGCGTCTGGATATTGCTGGAAACGCGCTGGCTGTTCACCCAGCTCAAGCAGCATCAGCCTAATCTGCAATTACCAGGCTACCAGTAAGCGCCGGCTTCAATCCGGTGCCCGAGCGTCCACATAAGGGCGCTTGCTGGTGTATTGCAGATTGAGTTGCTGGCGCATTTGCTGTTTGCGCGTCATTTGACCCGGCTGAGCCGCTGGGTTTAGGGGAGTTTGCAGCGTGGCGCCTTGCCAGGGCTGCTCCGCCTCCTGTGTAGTGTTCACCGTGGCGGAGGCTGCGGGCCGCTTGCTAAACTGGCCGTTTGCAACATCTTTACCCGCCGACACCGATCCGGCCACTAACAAGCCGGCCAAGGCCCACACCCATAATCCTGTTTTTGTCATCATCGCTCGCTCCTCATATCGGCGACGCCCGGTCTGGTCATCGCACCTTGAACATCTGATGGCTTATTGTGCGCGCCTGAGCTTACAGCAGCCTTGCAATACTGA
>CAYTIV010000152.1:0-4709 GCA_964437895.1 uncultured Methylotenera sp. | reverse complement strand
CGCTAGACTCGGGGTCTTCAATGTCTTTTTCGATAGACATCAGACCATCTTTACGGATTTTGGTCAGAATCTCGAACAAGAGCGCCAGCAAATCCAAATAGAGCTGTTTGTTGTATTTAGAACCTTTAAACAAGGTAGGCAAGGCTTTGATAGTGGCCTTGATGGCTTTGCTATCGTTACCAACAATAAATGCGCCAAATGCACCGCCGAAAATCATCATGACCTCCAGCGGTTGCCACAGCGCCCCCAGATGCCCCCCGGCCAGTGCGTATCCCCCGAACACCATGCCGCAAACTACGACGTACCCAATAATGACGAACATGCTCTACTCCACTTTTAGCAGTTATTTGTGGCAAGCATAGCAATCGCCAGGGCGATTCATTTTTTCAAATAAAAGGGATTTAGCCAGTCAAATCCTAAAGGACACATGAAGCATAGAAAAAGTAAAGCAGAAAGGCACGCAGTTTAGCCGCCACATGCCAGCGGGGAGGTTCAGGCAGCGATTTGTTTGGTGAGTAACTCTTCGAACGCCTGGTGCGTGAGAGGCTTGGAATAATAGTAACCTTGACCATAATCACACTGCATATTTTTTAACAGCTGCTCTGGCGTTTCAACGCCCTCTGCCACCACCTTAAGCCCTAGCTTATGGGCCATGACGATCAACGCTTCGCACAGATGAAAGCTCTGGCAGTCTTTTTTCATCTCCTGCACAAAGGCTTTATCAATTTTGAGGTAATCGATATCAAACTTGTTGAGGTAAGCTAGCGACGAGTAGCCGGTACCAAAGTCATCAATCGCCACCTGAATACCTGCATCGGCAAAACTCAACAGTTTGTTTTGTGTGGAGTCTAGCTGCGACATCATGGTCGACTCAGTAATCTCTACGATCAGATGTTCGCCAGCGAGTCCAATCTCCTTGAGGTAATTATTCCAATGCTGTGGAACTTCGCTGCCCATGTTAAATTGCACGGGAGATTTATTGATGCTGAGTTGCAACGGCAAATGAAAACGGTCCTGCCAGGCTTTGAGCTGTGTGACCGCCGTTCTGAATACCCAGTCTCCCAGCGTATGGATAATGCCAGTTTCCTCAGCGATGGGGATAAACTCCATCGGCCCTAACAGGCCCAGCGTCGGATGATTCCAGCGTATCAGGGCTTCAGCCTTGACGATACGCCCATCCTTAAAATCGATAATCGGCTGATAATCCAGGAAAAATTCGTTATTCTGCAAAGCAAAGCGCAAATCTACCCCCAACTGGTGATGTTTATCCAGTGAAGTCTGCATAGCAGGAATAAAGTATTTAGCTTGGTTGCGCCCCTTGCGTTTGGCCTCATACATGGCCTGATCGGCATGTTTGATCAGCTCCTGGTCTGTCTCACCATCCATAGGGTAGACGGCAATGCCAATACTGGCTGAGACGTACACGGTGTTGCCATCTTCTAGCGTAAACGGATCGCTCAGGGTTTTAAGGACTTTGGCCGAAACAAGATCGATATCTTTTCGCTGATTGAGACTAGGCATGAGGGCGACAAATTCATCGCCGCCAAAACGGGCCAACATATCCGACTGGCGGAAACAGTCACGAATACGGTTGCTGACCTTTTGTAACAATTCATCGCCGATATTGTGTCCTAGTGAGTCATTGACCTCTTTAAATTGATCAAGATCTATAAACATCATAGTCAAGCCGTGCATCTCACGGATGGCCTTGCGGATTTCGATGCTGAGTCTGTCCATCAGCAAGTGCCGGTTGGGCAGATTAGTGAGGTCATCATAGTTGGCCTGCTTCCAGATCATCTTTTCAGCATTCAGCTTCTCGGTAATATCCTTGGCAATTTTAGAGGCACCTACGATCTGACCTTCGGCGTTATACAGGGGGGAGACTGTCACCGAGAGCTGTATCTGGCGTCCGGATTTGTGCAAACGCACAGTATGAAAGTGATCGACCTTCTCACCCGCCCTTAATTTGCACAAAATCTGTGCTTCTTCATCAAGCCTGTCTGGTGGGAAAATCTTGATCATAGGCTGACCAATCATTTCTTCGGCACTGTAGCCAAAAATCTGCTCAGCTGCCTTGTTCCAACTGGTCACGATTCCGTCTAAGGTTTTACTGATGATGGCATCATCCGATGACTCAACTATCGCGGCCAGATTATGTTTATACCGCGTCAGCTCGTTGAGCGCTGTCTGGCGGCTATCAGAGTCTGATATGAGTTGAATCTCTGATATAAACCCCAACAAATCACCCTGAGATGACAGCAAGGGTTGCACTGACACCAGCACGGGAAGTGGACTTCGCTGCTTATCAACACAAAAAACCTGCAGATTTTGTGGCATCGCCAACGGCTCATGCAAACGACGTGCTTTTTGTAATTGAATTTCTTGGTCTGGCACAAATAGTGTGAAGGGCTGACCAATTAATGATTGACTGTCATAGCCCAGCAAGGCTTCAGCTGCTGCGTTGCAAAAGTTGATATTGCCATCAACGGTTTCCGCCAAAATAGGCACGCGCATGGCATTTAGCAATGTTGTCAAAAAATTCGAATAGTCCTCAAGTTGGCTTAAGTGCGGCAAATCCATAGGTGTCCCCAGTACGCATCCCTTTAAGATAACGACCGATTAAAGGATTTATGTAGCCATGACTCAACATTGCGTTACTGATATGGCTAGTATCAGTACTTCCACTGACATCAAAACAGAAAATGCTGAGCCATACATCACAGAAATTGTAAAAAATTGATAAATTTACTTTTTAATATAGACGTACAACGCAGGTGATTGCGGGCCAGGGAACACGATCTGGTCTGCGGTCAAGCCAGGCACGGGGAACTCCGAACTGATAAACAGCGTGCCAGGACGCATCTCCTGCGAGACTTTGAGCCACACATCCTGCATTACCGCAGGTGACAGATACGCAAACACCACATCCAGCACCGCAAAATCTAGAGTACGGTAATCACCGAGGGTAAATTTGGCACTGGTGCCTGAAAACACGGCACGCAAGGCACTCACAGCCCAGGGTAATGGCGCAATCTCGATGCCTGAAACTTCATCATGCACTCGTTGCTTGGCCAAAAACAGGGCCACATCGCCTATGCCGCTGCCAATATCCAACACCTTCAATGACTGGTCATCCGCATGTTTTTCAAGAATGCGGTGCATGGCACGCCAAGTGGCCGGAAAAGAGGGATAAAACGGCACGCGGGTGTTATGGACAGACCAATAGAGGGTCAGCGTCATGATAAAACCGCCCAGATAGACGCCGGCCGGCAAAGCGACATGTTGCATGACGAGAACGGCGACGGGAAATACCAGATGAATCCAGCGCCACCAGACCGGCATGGCAATGGCTCTGGCGAGCAGACTCACGAGTACAAGATGGGGCAACAACCAGAACCAGAGGCTATCCAGCCGCAGGCCCAGACTGCGCAACTCAAAAGCAAATACGCTGTTGATGACGCCTGGCGCAAGCCCCGCTATCAACAGCATACTCAAACACTGGATCAGCAATGCCTGGCACCATAACCGTTTCGGCAAGAGGCGCTGACTCCAACGTGGGAGGGAGAGCGACTCTGCCGTCAATTTAGCCGATTGCATGCAAAACCCTTCGTTTAACGGTGGGTTAAACCACCCGATTACCTATTAAGCAGTCATGGAAACCAGTTTGTAGCTGAGTTCTTTGGCTTTTTTGGTTTTGCCGGCACGTGAAGGTACGTGGCACAGGTTGCATACATAATTTTGGTTCAGGTCATAGCTATTGACGATGTATTGACCACCACAGCAATGACAGACTTTAGTCGTCAGCATTTTGCTTTCAATAAAGCGCACCAAGGTCCAGGCACGTGTCAGAGACAATACAGGCTCTTCTTTTTCGTCAGCGTCAGGGTTTTGTACCTGTTGCATGTACAGTGTGTAGGCTTTGATAATGGCCTGAATGCCATCGACACCTGCATATTCCACCATAAAGCGATAGATATTGAAGAAAATCGAAGAGTGAATGTTAGGCTGCCAAGTCAGGAACCAGTCTGTAGAGAATGGCAGCATGCCTTTTGGAGGGGATACGCCTTTCATCTCTTTATACAGCTTGATCAGGCGTTCGCGTGACAAGGTGGTTTGAGATTCCAGCAGCTGCAGGCGTGCGCCCAGCTCAATCATCTGCATGGCCAGTTGAATTTGTTCTGCTTCGTTTACTACACTTTTCTTTTGCATGATAACCCTCTTTTCTCGTTATTATCGCCGGATGGATAATGGTGACACTGTTATATTGTTGAATCTGCAGCCTGAGCAGACATCAATACTGCGGTATGCAGGTGCGCTTGTGCAGGATCTTTGGCATAGCTGGTCAGCATGCCCAGAATTTCGCTGTCGTCGAAGCGGAAACGGGTCAACATCATATTAGTGTTGCAGAGTTTAAGTAATTGCAGGTTAGTCAGGCTTTCCAGCAGGTCTGCAATTTCTTTGTTGATGCCAAGGCGGAAGATGGCAGTGGGTTTGTCAGCGCGGATCAGTTGTTGAGCCAACATCAGATAGTTCAGATTGGCATCTTTGATTTCAGCGAGTAAATCGTTTTGCATGTTCATGATCTTTTCTCCGTTTTTTTGCGTTAATTAAGTCCGCCTGAGCGTTAGGCGTACTTTGCGCGCAATCATGAACAGCAACAATCAGGGTTTGTCGGTTTATTTTGTAAGACAGACGAAAACGGCCGTGTA
>CAYTIV010000151.1:0-4727 GCA_964437895.1 uncultured Methylotenera sp. | reverse complement strand
CTGCAGACCAACGATGTGGGTGGCGATATCGATTTGTTTTAATAATAATTAAAAAAGAGGAAATGCCATGAAAACAAAAGTGCTCGTGATTGATGATTCGGCATTAATCCGTAGCCTGCTGAGCGAAATTATCAATGACACCAAAGATCTGGAAGTGGTTGGAACCGCGCCAGATCCTTTAGTGGCCAGAGAGATGATCAAGCAACTGAACCCAGATGTACTGACGCTAGACGTGGAGATGCCACGCATGGACGGCCTCGACTTTCTGGAAAAGCTAATGCGTTTGCGCCCCATGCCAGTCCTGATGGTGTCAACGCTGACGGAGAAAGGCTCAGAAATCACGCTGCGTGCGCTTGAGCTGGGCGCGACTGACTTTGTCACCAAACCCAAAATGGGCATCACGCAAGGTATGCAGCAATATGCGGACGAAATTACCGACAAAATCCGCACAGCGGCTCGCGCTAAAATCAGTACCTTGCAAAGCATTGCCAAGGACTCAAATACTCAAGTGCAACAAAGTGCTATTCGTAACCCATTGATCAGTAGTGAAAAATTACTGATCATCGGCGCCTCAACGGGTGGTACAGAGGCCATTAAGGCTTTCCTGATGCAAATGCCATCAGACTGCCCGGGGATTCTGATTACGCAACATATGCCAGCAGGCTTTACCAAATCATTTGCCGAGCGCCTAAACAGCTTGTGTAAGATCTCGGTCAAAGAAGCGGTGGATGGTGAACGGGTGTTGCCTGGCCATGCCTATATCGCACCCGGTGATAAACACCTGCTGCTGGGACGTAGCGGTGCAAACTATGTCACCAAACTGTCTGACAGTGAGCCGGTAAATCGACATAAACCCTCAGTCGATGTATTGTTTGACTCAGCGGCTGCCAATGCCGGCAAGAACGCGGTCGGGATTATTCTGACGGGGATGGGCAAAGATGGTGCGGTAGGCATGTTGCATATGAAAAATGCCAACGCTTACAATTTTGCCCAGAACGAAGAGAGCTGTGTGGTCTACGGCATGCCGCGTGAAGCCGTTGCCCATGGAGGCGTGCATGAGGTTGGGCATCTGAAAGACCTGCCGCGCATGGTGTTGCAATACCTGGCTACGAATAGCGAGCGTGCGCTGCGTGTGTAACGTAGTGCCGAATAAGCATATAAATTCCGGTTTTATCGACGTTAGCATTGACCATGGTTCGTCTGATAATAAACACTACGGAATAAGTAACTAATGATAGCGGAGTAACAAATGGGCAACCCTAATACAAAATTTCTGGTTGTAGACGATTTTTCAACCATGCGCAGAATTGTGCGTAACCTGCTCAAGGAGCTGGGTTATAACAATGTTGAAGAAGCAGAGGATGGTGCCGATGCTTTAAACAAGCTGCGTAATGGGGATTTCGAGTTTGTGGTCTCTGACTGGAATATGCCAAACATGGATGGTTTAACCATGTTGCAGAACATTCGAGCGGATAACAAACTCTCCAAGCTACCTGTGTTGATGGTAACTGCCGAAGCGAAAAAAGAGAACATTATTGCAGCGGCACAGGCCAAGGCCAGTGGTTATGTGGTTAAGCCATTCACGGCGGCGACCCTAGAAGAGAAGTTATCCAAAATCTTTGAAAAATTGGAAAAAGGCGAGGTGTAACCATGACCGAAGCTGTCAATCCGAATCAGGAAAATATCGTGGTGGACATTGCATCTACCATGATGCACAACCTGAACGAAAACCAACAAGAAGAGATGATCAGCCGGATTGGCCATATGACACGCTCGCTGCATGACAGCTTGAGTGCATTGGGGTATGACAAAGTGCTTGAGCAAGTCGCTCAGGAGATTCCGGATGCGCGTGATCGTTTGAGCTATGTGGCTAAAATGACAGAACAAGCCGCTGAGCGCGTACTGAATGCCACGGATCAGGCGACACCCTTGCAGTCTGAGTTATCGGACCGCGCAGGGGCGTTAAAGCAGCGCTGGGAAGAGGTGATGCAGCGTGCTTCTTTAAAATCTGAATACGATGCCGTCGTGCATGAAACGCTGGAGTATCTGGCTTTGGCCGGTGAGCATACCGGCACCACAAAATCTCTGCTGATGGATATTATGATGGCGCAGGATTTTCAGGACCTGACCGGGCAGGTGATTAAAAAGGTCACCACACTGGCACAGGACCTGGAACGTCAGCTCATTCAAGTGCTGGTTGATTTTTCACCGGCGGTGAAAAAGGATGACGAGACCCTGTTAAACGGCCCACAGATCGACCCACACAACACCATGGATGTGGTCGCCAACCAAGAGCAAGTGGATGACTTGCTTGAAAGTCTTGGATTCTAAGCATCATCAAATACAAAAGGCATCTTCGGATGCCTTTTGTATTTTAGAGGCCGACTCTGATCTCTGGCTGTAATTGAGCCAGCTCTTCATCAGAGTACAAGCGGCCACGCGTAATAAAGGCCATGCCGCTGCCACAGTCTAGCGAAAACGAACCACTGGACCCTGGCATGGCATCCAGTATGGTATGCGTACCATGCATAAAGCTGAAATGGCTGTCGCTCATATAAAAAATAGCCCCCGCGGGCAACTCTCCCAGTTTGACATCAGCCGGGCTGGGTTTGAACTCGACTGCGGGCAGGCACATGGGCCCACTGCCTTCACAGCAGCCACCAGACTGAAAAAATACGATAGGCCCATGCTGCGCAGTCAGTTGCTCAATTAAAGCCACGGCGGCCGGTGTTGCTGAAATACGCTCTGCCATCAGTCTCTCCCCATAGTGTGATTTTCACTACATTATAGATAAAAAAAGGAGCGAAAAATTCGCTCCTTTTTTAAACAACTTGCTATGACTAGCTTAGAGACTTAGAAGAAACCCAGTTTTTTCGGGCTATAGCTGACCAGCATGTTTTTAGTCTGTTGGTAGTGATCCAGCATCATTTTGTGTGTTTCACGGCCGATACCTGACTCTTTGTAGCCACCAAAAGCGGCGTGCGCAGGGTAGGCATGGTAGCAGTTGGTCCATACTCGGCCAGCTTTGATGCCACGACCCATACGGTAAGCACGGCTGCCATCACGCGTCCAAACGCCTGAACCCAAACCAAAGATCGTGTCATTGGCAATGCTCAATGCTTCAGCTTCATCTTTAAAGGTGGTCACTGCCAGCACTGGGCCAAAGATCTCTTCTTGGAAGATACGCATTTTGTTGTGGCCTTTGAACAGGGTAGGCTTGATGTAGTAGCCTTCTGCCAGATCGCCATCCAGAATGTTACGCTCGCCACCGCACAGCTGTTGTGCACCTTCTTGGCGACCGATATCCATGTAAGACAGAATCTTGTTAACCTGGTCCTGTGAAGCCTGAGCACCAATCATGGTGTTTGGATCCAATGGGTTGCCTTGCTTAATGGCGGCAACGCGTGGCAATACACGTTCCATGAACTTGTCATAAATGGACTCTTGAATCAGCGCGCGGGATGGGCAGGTACAGACTTCACCTTGGTTGAATGCAAACAGTACCAGACCTTCTACCGCTTTATCCAGGAAGTCGTCATCAGCGGCCATGATGTCTTCAAAGAAGACGTTAGGTGACTTGCCGCCCAACTCCAATGTGGCTGGAATCAGATTGTTTGCTGCCGCTTGTGCAATGTAACGACCCGTCGCTGTAGAGCCGGTAAATGCAATTTTGGCGATACGCTTGCTAGTAGACAGCGGTGCACCCACTTCACGGCCAAAACCGTTAACAATGTTGATGACGCCTGGAGGCAAGATGTCTGCAATCACTTCCATCAAGATCAGCAGGCTAATCGGTGTGAATTCAGCAGGCTTCATGACCACAACGTTACCGGCAGCCACAGCAGGTGCCAGTTTCCACGCGGCCATCAGAATTGGGAAGTTCCATGGAATGATCTGACCAACCACACCCAGTGGCTCATGGAAATGGTAAGCAACCGTGTTTTCATCCAGCTCGCTGATACTGCCTTCTTGTGCACGCAAAGCACCTGCAAAGTATCTGAAATGGTCTGCCGCCAACGGAATGTCAGCATTCATGGTTTCACGGATAGGCTTACCGTTATCAATCGTTTCTGCAGTCGCGATCAATTCAAGATTCTGCTCGATACGGTCTGCGATTTTCAACAAGAGGTTAGAGCGCTCAACAACAGACGTCTTGCCCCATTTGTCTGCAGCTGCGTGTGCTGCATCCAATGCCAGTTCAACATCTTCTGCACTGGAACGGGCCGCTTGTGTGTAAGGCTTGCCAGTAATTGGGGTGATAACGTCAAAGTACTCACCATTCACTGGTGCAACCCATTTGCCACCAATAAAGTTGTCGTACTTAGCTTTGTATGGGACTTTAACGCCCATGGCTTTCAAAAGATCCAAACTCATAATAACTCCTGTACTTTTTCTATGAATATCGTAGCAGAACTACTCTCCAAACCGCATACATCCAATCGCCATTAAATATCGCGATAAACATCTAGCCAAGGCTTATAAAATAAGGCTTGGCTAGATGTTTGTGTGCTCAACATTAAACCTTAGCCATGACAAAAGCAAGCTTTTTTGATGAACTTTTTTGGTGTGAGTTATAAGATATCTCAGTGGTGTTATGAGTGAGTTAATGCACGTCAATTGCCGTGGTGATTTTGTTTTAAAAAAACAATCAAATAGTTTGGCGCGATGCAGATTTATGGGTATAATCGCGCCTTCTTTCGGAGAGATGGATGAGCGGTTTAAGTCAC
>CAYTIV010000150.1:0-4902 GCA_964437895.1 uncultured Methylotenera sp. | reverse complement strand
ATCCGGGCCACACAGGCAAGCATGTGTCGGCTTGACCAGATACGCCTTGGCAGACCGACTCAAGCTGACCAACTGCCCCTCGAACAGGTCTGTCGCCCGTGGCACAGGGCAATGCGTCTGCGCTTGCGCGCCGACCTCCTGGCTCAGATACGTCAGCAGATGACTCGGCAACTTGGTGGGCGCTGGCAAACGAGTATCCGCAGTAAAGGTGTCGGCACCACGCGCAGTCAAAGCCATCATCAAACACACCAGCGCAATATGACGCATACCCAAAAGTCCTTAGTATCGAAATAGAGAGAGATTCAAACCGGCACCTGTCAGTGCGCACTGCATTCAAGGGTCTGCGCGCATTTTAGCATTGGCAGATCAGCAGACTGCACGGTACGCATGTTTTAATATGGTTTTTATCTGCGGGAGTCTTTCCCATGAAACACAAAATACCTGCGCGTTACACCCCGGTGGTTTTCGCATTCTTCATGTCTGCAATCATGGCGTTTTTAATGTGCTTGGTCATCGTGGCCATTAATACTGGCCTCACGGGCCAGTATGTGATGCGCGTACTCAAAGCCTATGTGCTGGCGATGCCGACTGCTTTTGTCTTTTTACAGCTGGTGCGGCCGCTGGTAATGAAGCTGGTGCAGGCCACGGTAGCGCCGCCACAGTAAGCATACATCATGCCTAGCGGGTGGTGCGGCAATAGCCCGTTAAGCCTCTTGCACTGCCTGTTGGGCGCGCTACAATTATTGTGACCGTGACTTCATAAAGAGGCCCTGTGGAAACGATCAAAGCCGGATACGAACAAGCGACCCTGATTCTCGACAATCTGTTCACTTATGTCGCCTTGCTGGACCTTGAAGGCCGGGTGCTTGAAATGAATAGCCCGCCACTGATGCGTGGCGGACATGCCAAGCAGGCCATCATCGGCCAGCTTTTCTTTGATACCCCGTGGTGGACGCATGACCCGGAGGTTCGTCAGCAACTCATGACCGCGATTCAACAGGCCGCCGCTGGAGAAACCAGTCGGTACGATGTCGTGGTCAGGATGGGCCAGGAAAATATCCCCATCGATTTCATGATCTCGCCTATCCGCAATGCGCAGGGCGAGGTGGTGGCTTTGTTGCCGACCGCGGTCGAAATCACCCACCGCAAAAAACTGGAAGAGCAACTGGCGCAACGCGAGGAACAGTACCGGTTCGTGCTCGAAGGTTCAGAGTTGGGGTTTTGGGACTGGAACATCGCCACCGGCACCGTAGAGCGCAATGCACGCTGGGCCGAGATGCTGGGTTACACGCATGAAGAAATGCTGCATACCACCCAGCAATGGACAGACTTTATTTTTGCAGAGGACCGCGAGCGAGCCTGGCACTCCATCAGTGAGGTGCTTGCCGGACGCGCGCCCCTGCACAAGCTGGAATATCGCATGCTGCATAAAGATGGCAGCCTGCGCTGGATACTGGATCAGGCCAAGATCATGCAACGGGATGCCCAGGGTCAACCTACGCGCATGTGCGGCACCCATACCGATATCACCGAGCGCAAACACCTCGAGCTACTGCTAGAGAAACAGGCCCATATTGACCACCTGACCGGCTTGGATAACCGGCGGTATTTCCTCGAAAAAGCCGAAAAAGAGCTTAAGCGGGCCAAGCGTCACAATACGCCGCTGACCATGCTCATGCTCGATATTGACCATTTCAAACGTATTAATGACACCTATGGCCACAAAGCCGGAGACCAGGTGCTTAAACGGCTGGCGGCCATCTTCACGACCACCCTGCGAGAGATCGACATCATAGGCCGTATTGGCGGCGAAGAATTTGCCGTGTTACTGCCTGAAACCGGCCCGGGTGAGGCGCAGGAGGTCGCAGAGCGGCTACGTACCAGAATCATGGAGGCGGCCGTTTCCATCGAGCATGGCCTGCCCATACGTTTCACAATTTCGATTGGGGCCGTGACACAGCACTACCCTGAAACGAATATTGATGTACTGCTCTCCGATGCCGACCAAGCCCTGTATGAGGCCAAACGACAGGGCAGAAACCGCGTCATTAGCGCCTAACCTGCTCGTCAATGAGCCTGCCTGGCCATCACACGGCGGGAAAAACTCCCATATACAAACTTGAGGCCAAACGGCATTCTTGCACCTGGGATTTGTTTTGCCACTAGGACCGTGAAAAGTGAGTTCGCTTGTTTTTCCGGGGCAAGCCAAATCCTGACCCCTATTTTTGCATATTGATCCAAGGTCAAAAGGCATCTCCGTGAGATGCCTTTTTCTTTATATGCGTACTGGGAGCCGCCCACACGCCATACCCCTCGCGCATCCCCCATGAGGCGCCGCAAGTGCAAAAAACGCACAATCCAAAATACCCTCTCAAAATCATAGCGTTACCATGGATACCAAGACCTCATCCACGTGGTTATCCACAGAGATTGTGGACAGGCGCGCCAAAACGGGCAAACCAAGGCGGGCAAACCCAGGCAGCCGCCGAGGCAAGATTAATTTTGATTCTTGTTACAATATAACTTGATTCTTGTTACAATAAACACATACACAGCACAGCCTCAAGAGGCTATGCACTAGGTAGCCCTCTAGGCCACAAGCGTAGAGACAAGCGCCGGAGACAGGTGAGCCCGCATCGCCACCGCCGCCACCCAGACCACAGATTGATAAAGGTGTTTTAACCATGACCCTGCCCGCGACTGATACAACCCACTGGACGCACGCTGTTTGCCAGACCAATGGCATGCAGATTCACTACACGCGCACCGGCGGCAACAAACCGCCGCTAATCGCATTACACGACCTAGCAGGCAGTGGCGCATGCTGGTCTGCATTGGCGCAGGGACTGGCAAAGCGCTACGACCTCATCATGCCGGACGCCCGCGGCCATGGCCAGTCCAGCGCCCCCCTGCATGGATACACCATGCATGACCATGCCAATGATGTGATTGGCCTTATCCGCGCGCTCAACCTCGACACGCCTTATTTGCTAGGGCATGGCATGGGTGGCATGACCGCCGCCACCGTCGCCAGTCGCTTGGGTTATGCGGTAGGCGGCATCATACTCACCGACCCAACCTTTCTGTATCAAGACGTCCAGCGCGAGTGGCATGCCACAGACATCATGCGCCAGCATCTGCAATGTCTGCGCGCTTCCAAAGCACAACTGATGCAGGAAGAGCGCGCCCGCCATCGTCAGCGGCCGGCACATATTCTGGAGTGCCTCATCGATGCACGCCTGCAAACCAGCCTCAGCGCCTTTGACGTCCTCATCCCGCCGCACCCGGAATTCCAGGAGTTGGTCAGAAACATCTACGTGCCCACCCTGCTGATTCTAGGCAGCGAAGGCATCCTTTCCGCGGAAATGGCGCAGCAACTGCACAGACTGCACCCGGAGTTGCAATACAAGCTGATTGAAGATGCCGGCCATGGCCTCCCCTATGACAAGCCGGTACGTTTGGCGGCGGCGGTAGATGCATTTGTACGGCCTAACCTCAGAATGCAACAAAGCCTTCATCGCGGGGAGGCCTCTGCTCTTTGGCAAACAAGGCACGCTTAAACTTTCGGCACGCGTGTTTGAGTGTACATACCAGGCAGCCCATAGTCGGCCAATGTCATGCTTAGCGAAGCAAATGTTTGGTTGTGCTGGGCATGCTGAGTGCACTTAGATGACATTTGCTAACCAGCCCGTCAGGGACGCTGGGCCGCGAACAGCGGTCTCTAATGACAACGTCATGTTTTTAATCATGTAAATCAATGCATTAATATCAAAATGACCGACTCGTCTGAGTTAGACGTGCAAAAATTGACCATCCCCGCAAAGCATCGCCTAATCATAGACTTAACTGTCTTACCAAGATGCAATCCACTAGGTTATCCACAGATATTGTGGAAACCGCCTCTCCTGCCCGCTTGCGGGTCAAAGCGATACTAGTCACGTACAATTCTTGCGTAACCCGTACAATTCTTGCGTAACCTTTGAAAACTGAATGTACAATTCTTGCGTAACCTCAGCCCCTGACTTAACTGTCCGGGGCTTTTTATTTGAAAAATGAGTGCACTGTGAAATTTCCGGCGATCTATGAGGCTGCTGTTAACGCTGTTCAAATATTTTGATGAAATCACCGTTAGGAAAGAAAGACTCAAATCAAATATAGTTAGGTTGGAAAACAGATAATCACTTTTTATTAATTGGTAGTTTTTATCTTCACACCATTAAGAGCATGAGCTATTCACATCCGATACGCCAAATCTTCAAATCTGCAAGTTTCAAGCTGAGATAATCATTATTGCTTTGGTGATGTTTGTAAACTTCTCATCCAATCCAACAACACCCACGGGTTATATATTCAAAGACGTGTAAAAACATTGGCGTATCTTCACTTTTGTGTAGGAAAACCTTTACGTTGAATTTAGATCAGCACTTTTGCATGATAAACACTCGTCATTCGAACCGATACTATCGCTGGTTAAACGAGATTCTTCTTACGGTTTTAGTCTGTGGTTGCCCATACTCCTCTTCCACAACATTATCGTAGATTGCTTGCGCTGCAAGCACCTCTTCAATGTACTTTTCTGACCATAGACGAAGACCTGTCAGCGGACCAACCAGCGTGGCGCCCAGAGCGGTAATATTGTATTCGACCTTCGGCGGCACCGTAGGATAAACCTTACGTTGCACCAAACCATCGCGCTCCAGGCCACGCAGGGTTTGCGTGAGCATTTTTTGCGAAATACCACCAATCTCACGCTGCAGAGTGCTAAACCGTTTTGTTTCCTGTTCAAGCAAGCCCAAGACCAGCACAGTCCATTTATCCGCAATTCTATTTAGCATCAAGCGTGTTGGACATTGAGCATTGTAGACGTTCCAGCTATTCGAAATTTTCAATTCAGTTTCTGAT
>CAYTIV010000149.1:0-4920 GCA_964437895.1 uncultured Methylotenera sp. | reverse complement strand
ATTGCCCAAGCATGACTTGAGCAATCCGAATCCAAAACTATACACAAAAAAATTAGTGGGTTCAATGACTTATGCGCTTTTTTATGCAGTTTGGCTGGCTTTTTTATAAGCCTCGATAATGATATCCACAGCCTGCTGGATATTCTTATCTGTGGTGTCGAGCAAAATGGCGTCCGGTAATTGCTTAAGCGGAGCCACTGCACGCTGGCTGTCACGCAAATCGCGTTGTTGTAAGTCGTGCAGAATATCTTCGTAGCTGGCGTCCTCACCACGCTGGATCAACTGGTCAAACCGACGCTGCGCTCGGGTTTCAACCGCCGCAGTCAGAAACACCTTCAATATCGCTTCTGGAAAAATCACGGAACCGATATCTCTACCATCCCCCACCACGCCTGGTGATTGTCTAAAATGGCGCTGTGTTTGCAGGAGGGCAGTGCGCACTGCAGGGTGTACTGCCACCTCAGAAGCCCCTTTCCCCATTTGCTCTGTGCGTATTTGCGCCCCTACGGCTTCCCCGTTCAGATAAGCCTCACCTTGGTCGAACCGGATATCCATTGCACTAGCCAGTCTGGCCAGTGACTCTGCGTCTGACCATGCAATATTTTGAGTGAAGGCAGCATACGCCAGCAATCTGTAGATGGCTCCAGAGTCTAGATAATGAAAGCCGAAGTGACTTGCAACACGCTCAGCTACGCTGCCTTTACCGGAAGCAGAGGGGCCATCAATGGCAATCACAGGAGGAAGGGATGGATTTTCCATAAATTTTACTTATCAAAAAAATTAAAACAATGAATTGGATTTAGAAAATGGCTTTGCCTATGATGCTTACATCACTCACAGGAGCATTCATATGATCAAAACAGCTTCATTTGCCATGCTGCATTTCGGTGTCGCCTTTAGTATTGCATACCTGTTTACAGGCAGCGTGCTGGTCGGCGGCCTCATGGCACTGATTGAGCCCGCCTGTAATACGGTGGTGTTTTACTTTCATGAGCGCGCCTGGCAGCGTCACCAGCATGGGAGTACTGCTGGTTTACCTGAGCCTGACGAGCACGAATGGGCTTATGCTGCGTAATTAACGTGCGATCTCGGCAAAAACCTTAAAGTAGTCTGGAAAGGTTTTAGCGACACACTTGGGGTCGTTAATCGTAATGGGAATGCCGGCCAGACTCATCAATGAAAAGCACATAGCCATACGGTGATCATCATAGGTATCAATCACGGCATGGGGGGTAGGCTGCGATGGGGGAGTGATTTGGATAAAATCTGCCCCTTCGACAACTTGCGCACCCACCTTGCGCAGCTCGTTGGCCATAGCCGCAATACGGTCAGTTTCCTTGACTCGCCAGCTGGCGATATTTCTGAGTGTTGTGGTGCCTTGCGCAAACATGGCCATCACCGCGAGGGTCATCGCTGCATCCGGAATATGATTGCAATCAAGATCAATTGCCTGCAATGGGACAGTCTTTTGCGCGCGAACGTGGTTTTCACCAAAGCTGATCTGTCCACCCATCAGGTTGGCAGCCTCAGCGAATCGGATATCGCCTTGAATACTGTGTTGGCCTACACCTTTTACCGTCACGTCACCCGCCAAAATGCCGGCTGCAATAAAGTATGAGGCGCTTGAGGCATCACCCTCGACATAAATTTCGCCAGGTGCGCGATATTGTGATTGCGCAGCAATCGTAAAGCGTTGCCAGCCTTCACGCTGAACGCTGATGCCAAATCGCTGCATCAAGTTCAGTGTGATTTCGATGTACGGTTTGGAAATTAACTCGCCAACCACTTCAATCGTCGCGGCTTGACCTGTCAGGGGTAACGCCATCAACAATGCTGTCAGAAACTGGCTGGAGACATCGCCGCGGATCTTAATTGGCTGGCTGACATCCAGCGTAGCCGGGGAAATTTGCAGTGGCGGGTAGCCTTCATGGGCCAGATATTTCACTTCTGCGCCAGCTTGGCGTAGCGCATCCACCAGGTCGCCAATCGGACGCTCATGCATCCGAGGGACGCCGTGCAGGTGGTAATCTCCACCCGCCAGCGCCAAGGCGGCGGTCAGTGGCCTAAACGCGGTGCCAGCATTGCCTAAAAACAGATCGGCCTGTTTTTGTGGGAACTGACCTCCGCAACCCGTCACCTGCCAGGCGTTCTCACCCAAGTTTTCCAGCATGATGCCCAGAGCGGTGAGCGCCTCAAGCATGCGCGCAGTATCATCCGAAGCCAGTAGATCACGAATTACCGTGACACCGTCTGCGAGGGCCGCCAGCAGCAACGTACGATTAGAAATACTTTTAGAGCCGGGGAGGGTGATTTCCCCCATAGCCTGATGTGCCGCTTGTAAATGCAGTTGTTCCATATGAATACACTTATTGAATTTTGGATTTAGCCCAGTCATTACGGGCTTGGCTAGCGTGTGCAAACAAGGTATGCAGTGCTTCTGCATCATCGTTTTCCAGTAGCTCAGTCATTTTTGCGAGTGCCGTCTGATACGCTTTCAGCTCACCTAATAATGCCGCCTTGTTGGCAAGCGCGATGTCACGCCACATTTCTGGATGACTACCCGCAATCCGAGTAAAGTCACGAAAACCGCTGGCAGCAAATTGAAACAACACGGGTGCATTATCTCTGCGGGTAAACTCTTCTACCAGTGCAAATGCCAGCAGGTGCGGTAGGTGGCTGACAGCGGCAAACACGCCATCGTGTACTTCTGCAGTCATGCTGGATATTTGGGCGCCACAGAGCTGCCAGAGCACTCGTACTTTTTCCAGTGCAATGGCCTGGGTGTCATTTTCCGGCGTCAAAATAACGTTCTTACCCATATAAAGATCAGCCATCGCTGCAGCGGGACCACTTTTTTCAGCACCGGCAATGGGATGGCCACCCACAAATTGATTCACCAGATGACCCAGTTCTGCTTTTGCATAGGCCATGACGTCTGTCTTGGTACTACCTGCATCTGTGATTACGGTATCAGGCCCCAGATGTGGCTTAAGGGCACGCAAAATTATAGGGGTTTGTGCCACTGGAGTCGCAATCAGTACTAGATCGGCGCCCTCAACAGCCAGGCTAATGTCTGTCTCCACAGTATCAATCAACCCTAACCCTAAGGCCTCGTTTAGACTCTCCGCTGACCTGCCAACCCCAACGATAAGTGGTGCATTCGGCTGTTTTTTGAGGGCCAATGCCACCGACCCCCCAATAAGTCCGACACCAAAAATGACAATTTTTTTGAACATAAACGCATTGTACCATGTCAGATATTTGCGTCTGATGTTTGGCGCGCTTGGCGTTAGTGCGTATAATCCCATAAATGCATTGGGGCTGACCCGGTTTCGACGTGGGTTGCAAAGCAGTGCAGGGCATACCGAGGATTCAGGTTCCCTCGTAAATCCATCTGAACAAGTATAGTCGCAAACGACGAAACTTACGCTCTGGCTGCTTAATCCAGCCGGACGCTGCACCGAAGAGCCTCTCGGTCGGGCCGGGTAACCGGCAGCAGCGTCATTTAGAGAGGATCGTGTCTTATCGGGTTGCTTGGTAAGGCATTAAATCTAAGGCAACTCGCTAGTCATCTGCTTGCTCGTTGGTGGGTGCCTGGTTAAACATAAACAACACAGCTAAGTATGTAGAACTGTCTGTGGAGGGCTTGCGGACGGGGGTTCTTATCTAAACACCTTATTTGTGCACATTTATTTCCAATAATATTCCTTAAATATATAGGTTTGGAGTATTTTAAACTTGTGCACACTTATTTTATTCTCTAATCTCTCTCTCTCGATCTTACTTTCATTAAGGATTCAGAATGGAATAACCTCATAGCTCGACAATTGGCCAAGGTTTTCCTGATTTGATGTCTGGATGTCGTGGATCGTTTGAAGGGTTACCGTATTCCTGTCTGACTACATCTATTAATTCTAGATACCTAGCTGCTATATCAGTTTTACCGCCATCAGTTGTTTGTGCTAAAAGTTTTTTTCTAAATCTAGAGCAACCAATCTACAGACTCTGCCAACGATGTCCATGATAGTGTTGTCGTCAGAAATTAATGTTGGCAACAAACGTATGACTCTATCTCTGGTCACGTTCAGGTAGACTTTTTCCTGCTCTAGAGCGATCTGCATTAAATCCCTTATCGATGATTTAAATTCAATACCAATCATGAGACCCAGGCCCCTTATGGATTTAATATCTTGGTTACTGCCTATGGACTTCTCTAACCCTGTTTTCATTAAATCTCCCAATTGGCCAGCTCTTTCCACGAGGCCATCTGCCTCCATTACATCTAGTACAGTCGATGCAACACGGCTTGCAAAAGGGTTCCCTCCAAAAGTAGAGCCATAAGAGCCTGGATAAAGCATTTCAGCCGCCAGCCCACTTGCAAGGCAAGCACCAATGGGGATGCCATTGCCAAGAGCTTTAGCCAAAGTGAGAATGTCTGGAGTTATTTCTTCGTGCTGATATGCAAACCACTTACCAGTTCGTCCAATTCCTGTTTGCACTTCGTCTAACATCAATAGCCACTGGTGTTGATCGCAAATCTCTCTTAAGCCTTTAAGGTATCCTGGTGTGAAAACCCTCACACCACCTTCACCTTGAATCGGCTCCACCAAAATAGCAACAATATCTTTTCGTTGAGCTGCAATAGAGTGAATTGCTTTAAGGTCATCGAAAGGAACACGAACAAACCCAGAAATAAGATTCTCATATTCAAAACCAGTATTCGTATTGCTATTACTGCTCGCCGAATTGGTAGCGAAAGTTCGACCATGAAAGGCATTTTCCATCACGATGACTTTGGGTTGATGGATACCTTTGATGTTCCCATAAATCCTGGCTATCTTTAAGGCAACCTCATTAGCCTCACATCCAGAATTACAAATAAATGCATTATCCATCCCGCTTAGAGTGCAAAGACGTCTG
>CAYTIV010000148.1:0-4929 GCA_964437895.1 uncultured Methylotenera sp. | reverse complement strand
CATTGATGTCGAGGGCCCCCACATCGAGTACCCAGCGCTGACGAAAGTAATCGGGAAAACGTTGTTTGACGGATAAACAGAATTCGATTTGTTGTACGTGTGCCATGATGCTATTGAATACTCATAGTAATGCGATGCATGGGAAGCCCAACCAGGCCAGTAGAAACCGAGCTGGACACGGATTTGATCATCAGGGCCTCGTGTACCCAATGTTGCTGCTGATGATCCTCTTGCGTCCCGGTGGCCATCGCAGTGGCAATGCTGTAGGTGCCCGCAGGCAAGATGGGCATCTGAAAGCGGAATTGCGCCAACAGCGACTGATCTGTACCTAGGCTCAAAGGCTGCTGTTGATAGGTCAGGTAGGTATTGTCGCCAAACAACACCTGGCCCAGCCGGTCTTTAAACGAAAAGCCGACAATAGGCTGGGTCAGGGCCTCATGAATCTCTACTCGGATTTGCAAGGTGACGAGCTCGCCCCCAGTCACTTGCAACAGGGGGGTTCCTGACGCGTCCAATAAGCTGACCTGCGCAATTTCAGCCTGACGCCGACCGAATCCTCGCTGCGCCGCCAAATCAAACGTAAACACCTGTAGCTGATTGGCCAAAGGGCTTAGGCTGAGCTGCTCCCACCGGGCATCATGCTGTATCAGTGCTGGCGACTGCTGGGCGGTATCTTGTGGCAGGACGTGTGCACCTTGAGATGGCGTCTGCTGATCATAGAGGTGGGCGAGATAGTCTTCTGAGAGCCGCTTAGGGTTGCCGATCGCGCGCATCTGCCCATGTTCTAGCCAGACCACCGACTGGCACAGATTCAACACACTGCCCATGTCGTGACTGACAAAAAGGACCGTGCCGGTACGCATAAAGCTACGCAAAAAGCGCATGCACTTCTGCGTAAACATGGCATCGCCCACGGCTAGGGCTTCATCAATCACCAAAATATCCGCGTCTACATGCGCCACGACGGCAAACGCAAGACGCACCAGCATGCCACTGGAGTAAGTCTTGACCGGTTGCTCCATAAAGTCGCCGATGTCGGCAAAGGCGGCAATCTGCTCAAAACGGTCCTGCACTTGCTGTGGACTCAGCCCTAGTAAGGCGGCATTGAGAAACACATTTTGCCGCCCGCTGAATTCGGGATTGAAGCCGGAGCCCAGTTCAAGCAATGCGGCGACGCGTCCATGCACATGGATGGTCCCGGCTGTAGGGGTTAGCGTGCCGCATATCATTTGCAACAGGGTGGACTTTCCCGAACCATTGCGACCAATAATGCCCATGGTCTCTCCACGCTTGACCTCAAAGCTGATGTCATTGAGCGCTTCAAACACACGATAGTATTGCTTGGGTGTCAGGCCGCACCACTGTTGCAGTTTGGGTAAGACAAACTGCTTGAGGCGATCGATGGGTTGTGCATAGACTGTATAGCATTTACAAAGCAGGCTGACTTTGATGATGGGGGTTTCAGAGGACATCGGCAAACCCTTTGCGTGTTTTTTGAAACCAGGCAAAACCAGCCCAAGCCACTACGACAGCTAACAGACTGTAAAGCGTGAGCCCGGCGAAGTCTGGCAGCATGCCAGCAAATAACACAGCACGCATCTGCTCAATCACAAAGGTAAGCGGGTTCAGCCACATCCAGTCTCTATAGGCTTCGGGCACGGCACTGAGCGGATAAAAGACCGGCGCCATGAACATCATGACCATGGTCAGCATGGGCATGACCAATGCAATGTCACGCACAAAGACACCCAGTGCAGCAAGAAACCAGGCCAGGCCGAGAATAAAGGCAACAAACGGCAGGATGAGCAATGGTAGCCACAGCACACCCCAGTGCAGTTGCTGCTGTATGGCCATGGCAGCAATGAGCACACTGATCGCCAGACAGCTATGCACCAACGCAGCAGACAGATGCACCAGTGGCAAAACCTCCACCGGAAACACGACTTTTTTAACGTAGTTGGGATGCGAGATGATGGCCAGCGGCGCACGATTGAGCACCTCACTGAGCAGGCCATGCAAGAGCACGCCCACAAACAGCACCATGGCAAACTGGCCCTCGCCCTGATGCAAGGCCGCCCCCCAGCGGGCTTGAAACACCACGCCAAACACAAAGCTGTAAACGCACAGCATCAAACAAGGGGTCAACAGCGACCAGCCCCAACCTAGCACAGAGCCTTTGTAACGACTTTGCAACTCCCTATGCGTCAGTTGCAGGGTGAGCTGCCTGTGATGCCACAGGCGGCGTAAACCATTGATTGGGGAAATTGAGGCGGTGGAATGTGCGTGAATAAAATAGGATGGAGATGCCATGATGCCTGTGATAATCGTGTCAGGCGGCCATAGCTGGCCGCATTGGTTAAACTTAATTTAACCAATGTTAACACAATTAAAACAAAACAGTCATTTAGTTAAGAGCGCGTAGCTACAACTTCACCCACGCGCACCCTGCGAACGGATGCTCAGTGCCTGCAAAAACTTAAGGCTGTCGAGTACAGATCTCTACGCCTGTATTACCGCCCTTGAAAGCAGGCTCAAAGTAAAACTTGCGAAAGGTCCACTGCCCTTTTGCATTTTTTTGGAAGTCGGCAATGCCGGTCCCATAATCATGGGTAGCGCCACCGTACTCACCCTTCACCATAGGCAATGCAAAGTGCATGGCCGCATGCGTGCCATGCGCAGCGGCATGCCCCTTGTAGACACCGTAATCAGGCACTTCGAGCTGAAAGTCATAACTGGCATCATCGCCTTTGCTGTGCTCGGGGTGTAGTTTCATGGTCACCGTGCCTGTGTACTTACCTTCGTGCGCATCCTCGCCAGAGCACGCATAAACGCCACTAAAATCGAGAGCACACGCATTTGCTACTGCACAGCACATTAAAACACCTACAAACCACTTCATTTTTGTTTCCTTTGATTTGTTTATTCCGGCGGGCGCACCCGCAAAAAACTTGCAAATTTGGGTTTGCCGTTTTTAGTCACATCACGGTAAGTATATGTGACCTGACTACCTATGGGAGGCGGATGGGCACGCTCGGCATCTTTAAAACCTGTCCCTAACTTGAACCGCGTTCCATCCGGTGTTTCCACCAACAATGCGCCCATTTTACCCAGATATTTACCTTTGCCAGGTACATAGGCAATCACTTTCGCTTCTGCATCCAATTGTGGTTTGAGTTTGAGTAATACATGACTACGACCGGTGAGATAGGACGCATCGGCACGGTGCAACATGAGACCCTCCCCGTGTTTGGCCACAATGCTGTCCAAGGTCCGTTTAAGCATTGTTCGGTTAGCTACGCGAAACTGTGGTAAGTGTTTAAGATAGGGGCTATGCACTTGCCGGGCGATTTCTGCAATCTGCTGCGCGCGCTGGGTGAAGTCTCCGGTTGCGTCAGGCAACTCAAAGACATAATAGGCGACTTGCCGCCACGCAGCATCCTCTGGGTTGTGCTGCCTGACCGTTGAGGAAAGCTGTTCAAAACGTCCACGTGCAATCCACAGTTCGCCATCCAGCGCAAAAGGTGGAAAGTCTTTGGTAAACCATACTGGGGCATGGATGGGATGTCCCTGCCGACTGATCAGTTGGTGCCCATCCCAAATGGCCCTGATACCATCCAGTTTTTCGCTCACTAGATAATCTTGCACAAGAATATCTTCATGATAAAACTGTGCCAGCAAAATGGCAGGTGCTTGTGCATTCTCGCTCAATGCCGGTAATAGAGGGAATAGAAGCAGGAAATGAAGGGCTAACCGTGGCATCACAACCCCAATTATTAAAATAAATTAACAATCGAAAGTTACAGAATGCTGACAATAAAGACAAGGACGCTGAAAAGCTGAGCAAGCTTCAAAGTAACTGGCACCACAGTTTATCGTGATGCATGACATCCATCCACAATGCAACCACACTCAGTCCGATCAGTAATACGCCACTTAGACGCATGCCTGTGGACTCTTTAAACCAATGCGGCAAGGATTGCTGGCCAGCACGCCACAACACAGGGGCCAGTGCCAGTATGCAAGCAGAACCGATAGCAAAAGACACCATCACCAGTGCGCCTTGCAGCCATTGCGATTGCAACGAAGCCAACATGACCGCGGAATACAACAGGCCACAAGGCAGCAAGGCCCATACCATGCCAGTAAACAGAAAACCGGCGCGGGCATGCTCGGTGCGCTGACGAATCCAGGCCCAGACGCGTTGTGCGCGCTGCACGGCCCACTGCGGTTGTTGGCCCGTGACCAAGAGTAATACGCCCCAGGCGAAAATCAGGGTATGCGAGAATGTCCAGAAAGGCTGAAAGACATGGCTTTGGCTAGAGAGCCAGGCCAGGCCACGCAAGGTTTCCGCGGCTAGTGCGCCCAGCAAACCGTAGCCTAGCAAGCGCCCCAGATAAAAACTCCAAGGCACCCCATGCATGACGCGCAAGGGGATGGTGCGAGATTTTGGTGGAGATGGGGCGGAGGATTGCATGGCGCCGCAAGCTGCGCCACACATGGCAATACAATGCGGGCCGCCTGCCAGCCCCATGACAAACGCGGTCAGGAGTAAGCTGGCTAACATGCCGGCAGTTTAAAGGATTTTGGAAAACCTTGCACGATTGGCATCGTGCTGCAGATAACGGTCGAACACCATGGCCACCGCACGGACAAAGTACCAGCCCATTTCGGTGACTTTGAGTTCATCGGACTCCAACACGACCAGCCCCTGTTTTTCCTTCTCAACCAGTTGCTGCATTTCAGCCTTGAAATACTCGCGGAAGTTGATCATGTAAGACAGCTCGATAGACTCATAGCTGAGTTCGCCATGACACATGATGGCCATGATCACGGCACGGCGAATAAGGTCATCGCGACTCAGTGCCAGCCCGCGCACGATGGGTAACTGTCCCTGATCCAAAAAGTCGTAATACTCTTCGATAGTTTTGG
>CAYTIV010000147.1:0-4930 GCA_964437895.1 uncultured Methylotenera sp. | reverse complement strand
GCTAACACTAAAATCGCTGGAATTGTTTTTGACACCTTTAGCTCCTTAAGTTTGATACGAAACACATCGTTTAGAGGGTTCATCGCATCGCCAGAAACCGGGTTCAAGCTGCGGTGAATAGATGTGCAAAACGGGAAAAGCTTTTTGGACTCTTCCCGTTCAGAATTAAAGCATTATAGCGCAAATCGCCCCCTCGCTCAAGGGTGTGTCAGCGGCAAAAAACAGTCGCAGGCACTCAGTTTTTTTCAAACCCCAACACATCACGCATATCAAACAGGCCAACAGGCTTGTCTGACAGAAACTTGGCTGCGCGCAGTGCGCCTTGTGCAAAGGTTGCGCGACTGGAAGCCTTATGCGTCAACTCTACACGCTCACCCACTCCAGCTAACACCACGGTATGATCACCGACCACATCACCACCACGCATGGTCGCAAAGCCGATGGTTCCAGCCTCGCGCTCACCGGTCACGCCTTCACGTGCATACACGGCACAGTCTTTCAGTGCGCGATCGATGCCTTTGGCAGCCGCCTCGCCCAGACGCAATGCCGTACCAGACGGCGCGTCCACTTTGTGGCGATGGTGCATCTCCACCACTTCAATATCGTAGCCTTCACACAACACGCGTGCCGCCTGCTCGACCAGATTAATCAACAAGGTCACGCCTACGCTCATATTGGGCGCAAAGACGATGCCGATCTTGGACGCGGCCTGATCAATCAAGGCCTTTTCAGACTCACTGAAACCCGTGGTCCCGATCACCAGCTTTACGCCGGCCTGCTGACAGGCTTGCAAGTATTGCAAGCTGGGTTCAGGGCGAGTGAAATCAACCAACACGTCAGCCCCCTGCAAGGCCGCGGCGACATCTGCACTGATGCGCACACCGGTCTGCTTACCGAACTGTTCCCCGGCATCACGGCCAATCATGGGGCTCTCGGCACGGTCCAGCGCCGCATGCAGGTGCAAGCTGCTATCCGAGAAAACACCTTCCAACAAGGCATGACCCATACGGCCAGAAACGCCTGCAATCACTACTTTCAACATAAACGCTCTATCACTCACTATTATTTATTGGCTTAAAACCCGATTTGCTCCAGAACACCATCCAGGTGTTCGGCACTGCCTTCAGGCGCCGTGATTTCTTGATGTGCAGCAGGCACATCAGCACCACTGGCAGCTGACTCACGCACAATCTGCCAGCGCTGCGTCGTCGCATCCTGCTTCAACTCTAGGCGCTTGACCATCTCATCACTGTAAGACTTGGACGCATACTTCTGGGTGAAGGTCACCACCGCTGTATCACCGTCGCGGCTCACATTCAGATTCGAAAGTTCCAGACTGATCTTACCTTGTTGCGGTGACAAGCGTTTCTTGCGTTGCGCCTCCCAAGCAGCACGCCCCGGTAGACCCTCAGGGACAAAAGCTGGCGAGTATGCTGCAAAATAGGCGTTAATATTTTTGCTACGCCAGGCTTGCGCCCACGCCTGCACTGCAGCATCCACAGTGGTATCAGCTGTGGCCACGTCCGCCGGTGCAGCGTCAACAGAGGCCGCAGCCGCTGGCAGTGAGGCAACAGCCGCCTGCGTACGCTCGCGTGTAATCAACCAACGCTTCTGGCTAGGTTCATAACGCATTTCCAAGGTTTTGTTCAGAGTGTCACGATAAGTCTTGGCTGCATACTTCTGCTCAAACTCAACCAATGCAGTCGTGCCATCACGCTGCACCTGTACATTATTCAACACCAGTGTAATGGCGCCCTGCGCAGATGACAGGCGCTGTTTACGCTGTGTTTCCCAAGCTTTGCGTGAGGACAAGGCCTCTGGCACAAAGTCTGGGGCGTACGCTGCCAAATAGTTTTTCACATTTTTGCTACGCCAAGCTTGTGCCCAGCCCGCCAGCGCCTGTTGCACACCCGCATCATCAGCCAAGGCTTCTTCGGCGATGACTACCGGGGTTGCCACACGCGCAGCATCTACCACGGGGGCAGTTGGCGCGGCAGCTACGGCTGCTTTAGGCTCAACCACCACTGGCGGCACCGGCTTAGTGACAGACTTGCTTGCAACGGGTGGCGGAGGCGGTGGCAACGCAGGCTCAGGTTCCGGCTCTGGCAATTGCTCAGTGATAAAGGTGGGGGGTGGCGTTGCAGCGATCTCTGATGTAGGCGCAACGCCTTTTTCTGTCACCTGGTGCGCTTGGGCGTCGACGGTGGGTTGATTGGCTTCAGCCATGTTACCGCTCACCATCTCTTGCTCGCTAGGCACCACAGGGGCTACATATTCACCTTCAGGGATAAAAGGAATCACCTCATCATCCACCACTGCAGCGGCCGCTGGCGCAGACGGTGTCGCCGGAGTCGCCACTGGTTGAGTGACCGATTTTTCAGCCTTGGCTGGCTTAGCGACAGATTTAGCAACAGGCGCTTTTTTGTTGGAGGCCGGTTTGGCAGTCGCAGCCACAGTCGCGGCCGTGACAGCCGCAACAGTGGCTGGCTGGCTGGCGCCGGTTGCCGACACAGGTGGCAACACGGGCTCTGGCGCAGCAACTGGCGCAGGTTGGAAGGACGCAGGCGGCTCAACACTGCCCGCCACCTTGGCGGCTTCGGCGTACTCGCCCTCAGGGATATAGGGCACGACCTCTTCCTGCGTAGACGCGGCAACGGCAGGTTGCGCGGCAGCGACTGCCGCTGGCGCAGATGGCTCTACCGCAGGCGTGGCAGAAGCCGGTTTAGCTGCTTCTGGCGCAGGGGCATTCACTGCAGCGGCCGGCGCTTCAGGCTTGCCTGGGGCTTTGGCGGCTGACGTGTCAGCGCCTTCCTCGCTCTTCCAGAATTTCAGTTTATCGGTCCATGCCTGATCTTTATCAGCTTCGATTTTTTTGGCCGGTGCTTCAGCGATGGTTTTCACTTCTGGATTCCCAGCGGATGGAATAACATCGCCCCGCACTGAAACCAGACTGTCTTTTTCAAAGTCCAGAATCACGCGGCGCTGTTCAACCACCGCCCCCTGTTTGCGTAAGGCGTAGAAGTAGTCCCAGCGATTGTCCCGGAAACTATCTACAATTAATGGAGTCCCCATAATGTAGCGCACCTGTGAACGTGTCATGCCGGGACGCAATTGCAACAGCATTTTTGAGGTCACCACGTTGCCTTGCTGCACTTCCATTTTGAATGGCTTCATGGAGGGAAGCTTGGCACCGCACCCACTCTCCAGAGATGCGACAACCAATACAAATAAGATAGAATTACGCATTGGATTCACTTTATAATCGGTATATTCAGAACAGTCAGTAATATACCATGTAGTTTCGCCAATCGAGTAAGCCGGACTACCTAACCATTGGACAAAATCTATGCATGATCCCAAAGACCTCAAGAATGCAGGCCTAAAAGCGACCCTCCCCAGACTCAAGATTCTGGAGTTGTTCGAAAACAGTGATCAGCGTCATCTTTCGGCTGAAGACATCTATAAAATCATGATTACCAATGGCGAGGATGTTGGGCTGGCAACGGTGTATCGCGTGCTCACCCAATTTGAGCAGGCAGGCTTGCTGGTACGCCACCATTTTGAGAGTGGCAAGGCCGTGTTTGAAATGAACGAAGGTAGCCACCATGACCATATCGTCTGTGTGAAGTGTGGCCGAGTAGAAGAGTTTTATGACGAAGAAATCGAGAATCGTCAAAAAGCAGCGGCTGAAAAATACGGCTTTAGCATGCAAGACCACTCATTGACCATTTACGGGCTGTGCAAGAAACAGCCTTGTACCGAATAAAGCCCTCCCGCTGATGGGCGCAGCCGCGCCCCGCTCACTGTGACCCCCACTACCGAGCCCCTTGCTCATTTCGCTACCGGCTTTGCCCCCCTGCTCAGCGCGGATGCCCGCATTCTGATATTGGGCAGCTTACCGGGGGTCGCCTCATTGCGGCAACAGCAATACTACGCGCATCCACATAACGCCTTCTGGAAAATCATGCAGCGTCTGTTTGACATTCCAGCCAGTGCCGCTTATGCAGAGCGCTGTGCCTGCTTGCAGCAGGCGGGGATCGCATTGTGGGATGTGTGCCATGCGGCTTGCCGACCCGGCAGTCTGGATAGCGCAATTGTGGCAGAGACCATTATTGCTAACGATATTCAGGGCCTGTTGCACCGCGCGCCGGGCATTGAACGGATTGCCTTCAATGGTCAGGCCGCGGCCAGGCTGTTCAAGCGGCATGTACCCGCCTTTGAAACGCCAACACGCATCACATTACCCTCTACCAGCCCAGCACACGCCAGCCTCAATCTGGAGCAGAAACTGGCGCAGTGGGCAGTGATCACGCGCTGAGAATAACACTCTGAAAATTAGTCGCAGTGACTAAGGTTAGACTAGGCGTTTACTGACTCAAGCCCAACATTTCTCGGGCGTGATTGCGTGTCGCTTCGGTCAGTTGCAAGCCCCCTAGCATGCGCGCAATCTCCTCCACACGGTCTTGCGTGTTGAGTGCGCGGATATGGCTTAAGGTGGTGCCTTGCTGTTCAGATTTGCTAACTTGTAAATGTTGCTGCGCTTGCGCCGCCACTTGCGCCAGATGCGTGATGACCAACACCTGACGGTGCTGACCTAGCTGATTGAGCAACTGCCCCACCACCTCAGCCACGCCGCCACCGATGCCAACATCGACCTCATCGAAGATCATGCATGGCACTGTACCCAGTGAGGCGGTAGTAACTTGTAAAGCCAGACTGATACGCGACAACTCGCCACCGGAGGCCACTTTATTGAGCGGCCTTGGATCCACGCCGGCATGCCCGGCGACCAAAAACTCGACTTGCTCCAGGCCATGCAGCGCAGGTTCGGCCGGCGTCAGCCCGACCGCGAATTGGCCGCCTTTTAATGACAAAGTCTGCATTTGTGCGCTAATGGTGTGTGACAACTGACTTGCCGCCTGCTGCCTCG
>CAYTIV010000146.1:0-4947 GCA_964437895.1 uncultured Methylotenera sp. | reverse complement strand
TATGACGAGTTCAAACGCATGTTTGAAAAATTCAGTGCCGAAGCCGGTAAAAAGCAGTATCTGATTCCTTACTTTATCGCCGCCCATCCAGGGACGACGGATGAGGATATGGTCAATCTGGCGTTATGGCTCAAACGTAATGACTTCCGTCTGGACCAGGTGCAGACGTTTACGCCGACACCGATGGCGATGGCGACGGCCATGTACCACAGTGGCAAGAACCCGCTACGCAAGGTGACCGCAGATTCAGAAAATGTGCCGATTGCCAAAACGGGCACGCTGCGCAAGTTGCATAAGGCCTTTATCCGTTATCACGATCCGCAAAACTGGCCCATGTTGCGCGAGGCGCTTAAAAAGATGGGCCGTGCCGATCTCATAGGCAACGGTAAAAAGCATCTGGTGCCGGCTTATCAGCCTGCGGTATTGCCGCAGATTGTGCAGTCTGATGGCAGCCGGTTTAAAGCCAAACCTTTGCCTAAAGGCTTTAACCAGACCAAGAGCTACGCCACTGCCAAAAAGACGCCTGGCCCTCGCCACAAACGCTAAGCGGTGCCGGCCGGGATGAACCCATGACCGTCCTGCGCAGTCAGGGTATGATGTCATCAACACCACCATCAGAGAGGAAAGACATGCGAGGCACGTGGCGATTGATCGCAAAGGGCGGCTTAGTCTGCCTAGCGACGCTGTTAATGCTGACGCAGGCGGCTGCGGCAGACAAGAGTTTGTTCTGGCAGCTGGAAGCACCTAGCGGTCAGGTCAGTTATCTGTTTGGCACCATGCACACTGATGATAACCGTGTCACCAACTTCACGCCCCCCGTGCTGCAAGCCCTCAAACGTAGCGATACTTTCATGCTAGAGGTCGCCGATGCGCCGCCGCCCGCCTTATTGCAGCTGGCCACCGGCACGCTGAAGCAATACCTACCTGAAAATGAGCTCGAACATGTGGCGCTTCTGGCTGATCGGCATGTGATGCCGCTGGACGCCGTGCTGAAAATGAAGCCCTGGTTGTTAGCGGTGATTTTTGATCTGCCCAAGCCTCAAACGCCGTTCGCGCAAGACTTTCTATTGAAGGCCAAGGCCGAAGAGCTGGGTAAGCGCGTGGTTGGGCTAGAGAGTCCGCAGGAGCATTTTGGGGTTATGGACAGCTTGTCACTGGATGAGCAGTTGCTGATGTTGCGCGCCGTGCTCGGACGCACACAAAAGCAAAAGGAAAATGATTTTGAAAAGCTGATGAAGGCGTATTTGGCTGGCGATGCTGAGCAAGTGGCCAACATGGATGACGCCATGACACAAGGCGTATTGTCTGAAGCCTTATGGCAGCGGATGCGGGTCAAACTGCTGGATGAGCGCAATGTGGTGATGGCCGAACGCAGCGTCGCGCAGGCGAGCAAAGGCCGTGTGTTTATTGCCGTGGGGGCCGCGCACTTGGCCGGAGAAGGTGGGCTGGTACAAGCCTTTCGTGCAGCCGGTTTTAAGGTTAGCCCGCTTAAAAAATAGTGGCCTTAAGCCTGGCCGGTAGCCGCCACCTCGCGGGCGATGCGGTTGATATGGGCCACAAAATCAGCATCCTCTCCAATCAGCAGGCGCGGCAAATGCTGGCGAAAATCTTCGCGCAGGCACCATTCTCGCATGTAGTCCTCCCATAACATCCAGCGGCGCCAGCGCTTGCCACGCATGTCCGCATCATAGCCCAGTCGGTAGGCGCGCTCAAATAATGAAACCAAGATCTCGAATAGCACCAGCTTACGTTCCTCCTGCTCGGCTGTGAGCGCTAATGCTTCGCGTTGAGAGCGCAGTTGCAGGTCAGGGTTGGCCATCACCAGTTTGAGAAAGTCGGTGTAGTTGTCCGCCAGCAGTTGATAGACCTCTTCGTCTTCATTTTCGCGCTCTTTGCGCTGCTCAAGCACAAAGGTCAGGATGGCCAGCGGCAGGCCGACCACTGTGACTATGTAGCTGAGCAGTTCCCAAGTGGCGATAGACATCATAGCGGGCTAAAGAGGGGGGTGGCAGGCTGGCTAATTTAACTGGTTGGCACGTTTTTGAATCACATCCATGCACTCATCAAACTGCAGGGATTTATCAAAGAAATACTCTACGCCCATGTTTTGCGCCAGATTGCGGTAATAGCTATTGCCGTGATTGGTCAGCATGACGATATCCGGCGTCTTGAACGGGTAGCTCTGCTGGCGGGTATGGCGCACGACATCAAAGCCTGTGCCTTTGGCCAGTTCGATATCCAGCACGATCATATCGTACTCACGCGCGTTCAGCAGGTTAATCGCTTCATCGCTGGTGGTGGCAATATCCTTCACATCCAGCTGGTCGCAATCGTGCAGCATTTCTACAATCACGTCGCGAATCAAGGCGGAGTCTTCTACAAGCAATAATCTATACATGATGTTTCAACCAATGACTTCCCCCGCTGTTTGTCTGAAATGCGCTGTATGACGGATGGTTTCATGTTTGTTGATATTGTGCGTCAGCGTTTAATTAAGCAAACCGTATTTGATGGCATAGTAGGTCAAATCAGCATTCGACTTCATCGCCATCTTTTCCAGAATCCGGCTACGGTAGGTACTCACGGTTTTGATACTGATAAATAACTCATCAGCAATCGCCGTCGGTGTTTGGCCTGCGGCCAGTTTGACGAATACCTGAAACTCGCGGTCGGACAATGTTTCATGCAGCTGCTTTTCGGATGGATGACTCAGCTCATTGGTCATCAGTTCGGCGAGTTCGGCAGAAATATAGCGCTTACCTGCTGCGACCGTACGAATGGCCAAGATAATCTCATCCGAGTCTGCATTTTTGGATAAATAACCCTTGCAGCCATTGCGCATCAGGTTGAGGGCATACTGGTCTTCGGCATAGCCACTCAACACCAGCACCGGCAGTTCTGGCGCCACATGTTTGAGCTCATGCAAGGTATCCACACCATTTTTATCGGGCATGGAAATATCCAATACCATGGCGTCATAACTATTTTTGCGTACCAGCTGGATGGCTTCTGCGCCAGAGCTGGCTTCGCCAGTGACCTCCAGATCGGACTCCAGCTCAATCAGATTGCGCAAGCCATCGCGTACGATGCTGTGATCATCAACGAGAAGAATTCTTTTCATTTTTTTCTCTACTATTTTTTCTACTTAGGGGTGGCAGGCGCAGTATGGGCCTGGTCGGTTTCTGACGTTGCGGACGCTGGCTCAAGCTCGTTTCTAAACGTTTGCCAGTCGTGGCTAATCATGGACAAGGAATCTGCAAACAGCGATTTTTTATGCCATAAGCGTCTGACCGCCATAAATGTAATGAGGCCTAAAACAGTGGGTACCAACATGGCCAGGCCCAGAATCAACGAGCGGTGCGGATGTTGCCAAAGCAATGAAAACAGCCACATCAGGCCGAGCAGGCCGGTAAAAATAAACATGCTGAACACCACCAGCAAACCCACCATGCTGGTGGCCAGGCGCTCAGTTTCCTCCAGAAAGTCCTGTTTTAACTGCTGGGCACGGTCTTCGGTGTAATCGGCCACGTGGTGACTCAAGTGGCGTAAGTTGCCCTTGAGTGCACTCACTTTGCGGTTTAAAAACAGGATGGCGACAAATTTCAGGAGGTGAGCCCACATAGATTTCCTTGCTTATTCACGGCGTTTGCTGCCTAGCAGATATCCTATCAGCAAACCGACGCCAGCGGCTACCAGCACCGTGCCCAAGGGATGTTCCTGCACCGTGTCTGCGGTTTTTGTTTTCAGTGACTCATAGGTGTCGCTGACTTCACGCTGCACCTGGTCTTTGACGCGACCTGCTTTCGCCGCCAGATCGGCCGCATGCTCTTC
The DNA here is from genome assembly GCA_964437895.1 of uncultured Methylotenera sp. GTDB lineage: Bacteria > Pseudomonadota > Gammaproteobacteria > Burkholderiales > Methylophilaceae > Methylophilus. Next base: position 1,116 of record CAYTIV010000146.1, on the reverse strand, counting down.
GCTGGTCAGCTTGTCTATATTGCTTTTGAGATGCTGAATCAGCGCTTTGGCTTTGTCTTGCGTGTGATCGGCGCTGTCATTGACGGCATCTAGCAACTCATTCGCCGTTGATTTGACCTGTGCGGCAATCTCTTCAATGGCCTGATCAGATTTTTTGGCCAGATGCTCGGTGGTGTTCTCAACGTGATCTTTTGAAAAATTAAACATGTGATACTCCTTTTGCACTGAGATATAACGAAGTCAAAAACTCGGCCTTGGCGGTGCTTAAACATGGCCAGACACGGCGTTTTCAATGATGGACAGTGTATGCAATCCGCTGGGATTGCCGTATCGGCTAGGCACCGATATCACGGTCAGAATTATCTGACATCTCGGCACGGTAGTGATTTCACCCTGATGGCCGTGGCTGCGCAATGCCGTTTCATCAATCACCCTTACGCGGGTGTTTTTTGTTTGACAAGCGCATCCCTTCTCATATTACGGTTGACTCACAATAAATAACAATGTTTACAATTATTAATATTTGGTGATAAGGTTGAGCCAGAATCGCACTTGCGAAACGATCTAAAAAGCGCAACAGCATTTAAAACACAGGGAAGGAATCACACGTGAAATCTCATCCATTGAGGGTCGTACCTATCAGCTTGCTGCTGATGTCATGCGCAGGTTTGGAACAGCAAATTTATAAAGACAATTTTGTCTATTGTGATGCTAATCGTGACGCGCAACTGAGTGCGTCTGAGTGGCGGGTTTATATGCAAGATCGTTATGTCAAAACCGCCCGTGAACTGGGTTATCAAGACAAACCCTTGTTTGATCAAAAGGTGTTTCACAAAGTGGACAGCAATCATGACGGTCAGGTCTCCAAAGCGGAGTACGACCAATTTATCTTAGAGGGGAATACCAATGCTTATTTCAAACAGTTGCCTTAAAAAGGCTTTACTGAATCAGCACTTCAGTCGAAAGGCCGGCCATGATTTGTAAAAACTGCGAGCATGAGGTGCTTGGAAGGTTTTGTGGTTTTTGTGGGCAGAAAGCCTCAGAACAGCCGGTCACCCTCGATTATTTCAGCCAACAACTGCTAAGCCGGGTGAATCCCTTACACGCCGGAAATGC
>CAYTIV010000145.1:0-4968 GCA_964437895.1 uncultured Methylotenera sp. | reverse complement strand
CGTAAAGATGGTCTGATGTCTATCGAAAAAGACATTGAAGACCCCGAGTCTAGCGCGCTGTTTGGCAAATATCCCACCATTCTGCATGACCACCACCTGGTAGAGTTCATTGCAGATTATCTGCGCTTAATGGTGTCCGGCAACATGGATGCTTTTCAGGTTGAAAACCTGATGGATAACGAACTGGAAACCCACCATATGGAAGGCCATGTGCCTGCGCATTGTATTGCCAAGCTGGGCGATGGTTTGCCCGCGTTTGGTATTGTGGCTGCGGTGATGGGGGTGGTGCACACCATGGAAAACGTGGCCTTGCCACCGGCTGAGCTGGGCATTCTGATTGCACACGCGCTGGTAGGGACCTTCCTCGGTATTTTGCTGGCGTATGGCTTTATTGGCCCATTATCTGGCTTGCTGGAGCAAAAGCTTGAAGAATCCACCAAAAGCTTTCAGACCGTCAAAGTGGTGCTGTTGGCCAGCTTGAACGGTTATGCGCCACCCATTGCAGTCGAATTCGGCCGCAAAGTGTTGTACTCCACCGAGCGCCCTGGCTTTACCGAGCTCGAAGAGCACGTCAAACAGGCTAAATCCAAATAAGCACCCTCTAAGCGCCGGGAGAGCGTCATGGCAGAAGAACACATTGCCCCGATTATTGTTAAAAAGATCAAAAAGGGTGGCGGCGGCCACCATGGTGGTGCCTGGAAGATTGCTTATGCTGACTTTGTGACAGCGATGATGGCGTTCTTTTTACTCATGTGGCTGTTGGGCTCGACCTCCAAGGCGCAAAAAGAGGGCATTGCCGAGTATTTTCAAACGCCTTTGCACATGGTGCTGATGGGCCCGGCGGTCGGTCAAAGTGACTCCGCACTCAAAAATGCCGGTGGTAAAGATGTCACCAAAAAGCAAGGACAAGTAAAACCTGTCGATGGAGAGCCCGGAAAACTCAAGACAGTGAAGATTGAGGACGTTAAAGAAGCATTGAAGCAGGCGGAAAAGTTCAAACTGGAAAGCCTCAAGGCCAAAATCGAACAGGCCATCGAGGAAAACCCGACCCTGAAGCAGTTTAAATCACAGCTCAAACTGGATATCACCAGCGAAGGCCTGCGGGTGCAGATTGTGGATGAACAGAACCGACCGATGTTTGAGAGTGCGCGGGCAGAGCTGCAGCCGTATGCCAAACAGATTTTGCGCGAGATCGGCAAAACCCTGAATGGGGTGGATAACAAGATCAGCCTCTCTGGCCATACCGATGCCACGGCCTACGCCAATGGTGAGCAGGGCTACAGTAACTGGGAGCTCTCGGCAGACCGTGCCAATGCCTCACGACGTGAGCTGATTGCGGGCGGTATGGATGAGACCAAGCTGATTCGCGTGGTGGGCATGGGGTCGGCCATCATGATGGATAAGGAAAATCCTTTTAATCCAATCAACCGAAGGATCAGTTTGATTGTGATGAACAAGGAGACCGAGGAAGGATTGCTCAAAGACAATGAACAGGTATCTGTCACTGAGCATGACCAATCGCAAGTGGAAGCCTTGCAGAAAAAACCGGATAAGCCTGCACCTTGATCTGGCGGACCGAACACATGGGACAAGAAATAAGCACGTTTTACATTGCTTATTCCTTGATTGATAAAAAGACAAATCAGGCAAGATAGGATCACTATGAAAACATTGCCCATAGAAGAATTGCGAGAGTTACTGGCGGCGGTCTCCAGTCATGGCGACTGGCACCTGCTGGAAATCGAAACCGATCTGCAGCAGACCAGCTTTTTGCTGAACGAGGCCATCGAAAAACTGAGTTTCAGTTTCATGACCGTCTATGCCCAGCTCACCGAACAGCAGAATGCCCTGCAGTTGCTGGCCGAGGCCGGCAAACTACAGCCGGAAGAGATGCAGCAGTTGCAGGTATTCCAGGACAACATTGGCTTCGAGGTCAATAAGGTGGTGACTGGCATGCAGTTTCAGGACATGACCAACCAGCTGTTACAGCGCACCATTAACCGCGTCAATGGTTTGAAAGATTTGCTGCATGAACTGTCCAGCCATCAGGTGCCTATGGCAGCGGCTGAAGATGAGCACGAAGAGATCAGACGCTTCATTATGCAGCTCAACCAGAATTTTGATCAGGGTAGCCAGCACTTGCGCGGAAACTTGCGAAAGTCCGTCAATCAGCAAGACATGGCTACCGGTGACATAGACTTATTTTAATCACAGCAGCGTTTAACAAATTAGTGAAAAAGGCGAATCAAACATGGCGAAAACAATTTTAACAGTAGATGACTCCGGCTCTTTGCGTCAGATGGTGGCTTTTAGTCTCAAAGCTGCTGGTTATGATGTCGTGCAGGCGGTGGATGGCCAAGATGGCCTCAATAAAGCCAAAGAAAAAACCGTAGACCTGGTGTTGACTGACCAGAACATGCCTGTCATGGATGGTCTGACGCTGATTACTAATCTGCGTACGTTGGCTTCTTACCAGAAAGTGCCTATTTTGATGCTGACGACAGAGTCTTCAGACGAAATGAAGGCCAAGGGTAAAGCGGCGGGTGCGAATGGCTGGCTGGTAAAACCATTTGATCCTAAACGCCTGATTGAGGTCGTTCAAAAAGTAATCGGTGCCTAAGCACCGTGGGTAACCGGGACTGGAGTAAACAATGACAGTGGATATGAGCCAGTTTTATGAGGTGTTCTTTGACGAGGCCGAAGAACTGTTGGCCGAAGCAGAGCACCTCTTGCTTGATATTGATGTGGCTTCGCCCGATATCGAGCAGCTAAACGCTATTTTCAGAGCGGCACACTCTATTAAAGGGGGCGCCGCTACGTTTGGTTTTATGGACATGGCAGAGATTACCCATGTGCTGGAAAACCTGCTCGACAAGATTCGCAAACAGGAAATGGCGCTCACCAATGAGCATGTCGATGCTTTCCTGGCTGCTAAAGACGTGATCAAGATGCAGCTGGACGGTCACCGCCATGGTTCTGAAGTGGATGCGGAGCAGGTGGGCGATGTGTCCATGATGCTGAAGTCGCTGTCGGAAGGCAAAGGCGCAATTCCTGCCGATCCACTGATCGCACAGTCCACGCCAGACCCCGAAGTCTTAAAAGTGGATGCACAGAAGCCCACCATCAGCATCACTGATGAAGAAAAAGCCAAAGGCATCACTTTGTATGACGTGGGCCTACCAACCGTCACCGAGCGCGACCTGACCAACCTCAAAGATGAGTTAAGTCTGTTGGGTGAGGTTGCAGTCTATCAGCGTGATGACCAAACGCATGCTCTGGTCATTAAAACCGACTCCAGCGCAGACGACATTGTCTCTATCTGTTCATTTATTGTGGATCCTGATGCCTTGGTGATCAAGGTATGTGGTGAGCCCGATGCTGCTGTTGTAGCGGCTACGCCACCAGCGCCTATTGAAACACCTGCGGCCCCTGTGGCGGCCGCGCCTGCTGAAGATTTGGGCTACGGCTTCTTTGATGATGACCCTATTATCAAGCCTGAAGCGACGGCTGTAACGCAGCCTGCGGCTGAGCCTGTTGCTACGGCTGCCCCTGCTGCCGAGACTGTCAAAGAGGCTGCGAAAGAGGCTGTGGCTGATGACGGCAAGGTACGTGTCGCTGAAGAAATGGGTTATGGCCTATTTGGTGGCAATGGCCAGGACAAGCAAGAAGAAGGCTACGGTTTCTTTGCGCCATTCAAACCACACCCAGATGCGCCTAAAGCGCAGATGATCGGTGATGAAAATGCCGCTGCTGCCGTGGCAGTTGCAGCACAAGTGAAAACCGAAGTGGTGGCTTCCACCACTGTGGCCGAAGCGCCTAAAGAAGACCGCCGCAATCAGGCTCGACGCGAATCTGATAAGCCTGCGGCAGCTGCACAAAATACTGAAAGCAGCTCTATCCGGGTGGGTATCGAGAAAGTCGACCAGCTGATTAACCTGGTGGGCGAGCTCGTCATCACCCAAGCCATGATCGAACAGCGCGTCAATGCGCTGGATCCTGTAGATAACGAGGCATTGATCAACAGTGTCAGCCAATTGACACGTAACACCCGTGACCTGCAAGAGTCAGTCATGTCTATCCGCATGATGCCTATGGACTTTGTCTTCTCCCGTTTCCCACGCATGGTGCGTGACCTGGCCGGCAAGCTCGGTAAAAAGGTCGATTTCGTCACCAGCGGGGCCACGACAGAGTTGGATAAGAGCTTGATCGAACGTATTGTCGATCCGCTGACCCATCTGGTGCGTAACAGTGTAGACCACGGCATTGAAAAACCGGAAGTCCGCCGTGCCATGGGTAAAGCCGAAAACGGTACGCTGACCCTGTCTGCGGCGCACAAAGGTGGCAGCATTGTCATCGAAGTGACCGATGATGGCGGTGGTTTGAACCGTGAGCGTATTCTGGCGAAAGCCGCCTCCAATGGCTTGCCGGTCAGCGAGAGCATGACCGATGCCGAGGTGTACAACCTGATCTTTGCCCCAGGCTTTTCTACCGCAGAAGTGGTGACCGATGTGTCCGGCCGAGGTGTGGGCATGGATGTGGTTAAACGAAATATTACCGCCATGGGCGGCAATATCGAGATTCGCTCTGCGCTTGGCTATGGCACGACGATCTCGATTTCACTGCCACTCACATTAGCGATTCTGGATGGCATGTCAGTGTCACTGGACAAGAGTGTGTATGTGGTGCCGCTGAACCTGATTGTAGAAACCTTGCAACCACGTGCAGAGGACCTGAAAACCGTAACTGGCGAAGGGCTGATGGTGCATGTGCGCGGGGAATACTTGCCTATCATTGCGCTGCATGCCTTGTTCAATCATCCAACACAGATTACCAACCCGACCGATGGTGTGTTGCTGATTCTAGAAGCCGACGGCAAGAAATCTGCCTTGTTTGTAGACCGCCTGGTTGGTCAACAGCAAGTGGTGATCAAGAGCCTGGAAACCAACTTCAAGCGTATTCCGGGCGTCT
>CAYTIV010000144.1:0-4973 GCA_964437895.1 uncultured Methylotenera sp. | reverse complement strand
ACCAGCCTGATGGGCGTGGATATCGGGATTGATGATGCGCCCGTGGTCAAGCTGTTGCAGACCATTTTTGAGGATGCGGTTCAGGTGCGTGCGTCTGACGTGCACATCGAGCCTCAAGATAACAAACTGCTGATTCGTTTTCGTATCGATGGTGTCATGCACTTTCAGACGCAAGCGGATATTAAGATTGCGACTGCTCTGGTCATGCGTCTCAAAATTATGGCTGGCTTGGATATCTCCGAGAAGCGTTTGCCACAAGATGGCCGTTTTGGCTTTACGGTAAAAAATCGCGCGGTGGATATGCGTATCTCCACCATGCCGACGCAGTATGGTGAAACTGTGGTCATGCGTCTGTTAATTCAAAATACCGCGCATTTCCAGCTGGATAAACTGGGGATGCCGCCTGAGTTGCTGGCACGCTTCCGAAAAATGATTAATCGCTCCAGTGGCATGGTGCTGGTCACCGGGCCAACGGGTAGTGGTAAAACGACCACGCTGTACTCAGCCCTCAGTGAGTTAAATACCCCTGAAACCAAGGTTATTACCGTGGAAGATCCGGTCGAGTATCGACTGCCGGGGATTATTCAGACGCAGGTCAATGAAAAAATTGAACTCGACTTCCCCAAGCTGTTGCGTGCCATTTTGCGTCAGGACCCGGACATTGTATTGGTCGGTGAGATGCGGGATGAAGAAACGGCGCAAACCGGGTTGCGTGCCTCCATGACTGGTCACCTGGTGTTGTCCACCCTCCACACCAATGATGCCTCCACCGCCCCTGTGCGCCTGATCGATATGGGCGTGCCGCGCTTTATGGTGGCGATGTCGCTGCTGGGCGTGATGGCGCAGCGACTGGTGCGGCTGGTGTGTCCGCATTGTGCAGTGGAACATACACCCAATGAATCCGAAGCGGTCTGGTTAAAACAAGTTACCCGTCAGGAGAACGTAGTCGCCAACTTTAAACATGGCGATGGTTGTCAGCACTGTAACCGCACGGGCTATCTGGGGCGGGTGGGTTTGTATGAGTTTCTCGAAATGACCGACGAGCTGGCGATGGCGGCCAATATGCCGGATACCAATATTTTTATCCAGAAAGCGCGGGAGAGACTTAAAGGTAAAACCTTGCGCGATCAGTCTTTGCAGTTGGCACTGGATGGCAAAACCACGCTGGATGAGGTGATGCGTGTCGATAACCAGTTTGAAGAATAATCACCATGCCGATATTTGAATATAAAGGCCGAACAGATGACGGCATGATGGTCAGCGGCGTGCAAGAAGCGGCCGATCTGGACGCTTTGGGCGCAGCGCTCATCGTTTCCAAAATCACTCCGATTGAAATTAAGCAAAAAGCGGCAGGAGCCATCGACTTTAATTTGTTTGAAGAAAAAGTCACTAGCCTCGACGTGATGCTCTTCAGTCGTCAGATGTATACCTTGCTCAAGGCGGGTATTCCTATCATGCGCGCATTGGCGGGCATTCAAAACTCGGTGGGGAATGCTAAATTGGCGCAAGTGGTCGGGCAGCTGCGGGTGAGTCTGGACTCCGGCCGTGAACTCTCTGTGGCGATGACAGAACACCCTAAAGTGTTTGATGGTTTTTATATCAGCATGATTCGAGTCGGCGAGACCACGGGCAATCTTGATAATATCTTTTTGCGCTTGTCAGATCATATTGAATTCGAACGATTCATGCGCGGGCAAATCAAGTCAGCTTTGCGCTACCCGATGTTTGTCATGACCGCCATGGCGATTGCCATTGTGGTCATCAATGTCATGGTGATCCCGCAGTTTGAAAAAGTGTTTGCTAGCATGCATGCGGATTTGCCATTTGTGACCACCATGCTGATTGCCTTTTCCAACTTTATGCGCAATTACTGGTATGTACTGATCGGCATGATTGTAGGTGCGGGTTGGATGTTCAAGTCTTTGATTAGTACGCCGGCTGGCCGTTCGAAGTGGGATAGATTCAAAATGCGCATCCCCATCGCAGGCAAAATCATTTTCAAGGGCACTATGGCCAGATTTGCCCGCAGCTTTGCCTTATCTACCCGCAGTGGCTTACCCATTTTATCTGCGTTGCGCTTGGTCTCACAAACGGTTGAAAATGATTATATCGCGGCAAAAATTTTGAGTATGTCTGCTGGCATTGAGCGCGGTGAGACCATTTTGCGGACGGCTACGCAAACAGGTGTTTTTAATTCACTGGTTCTGCAAATGATTGCGGTGGGTGAGGAGTCGGGCTCTCTGGATGAGCTGATGCAGGAGATTGCCGATATGTATCAGGCTGATGTTGAATATGACGTGAAAACATTAGGCGCACAGATCGAACCCATTCTAATTATCTTTTTGGGTGTGCTGGTGCTGATATTGGCATTGGGTGTTTTCTTGCCGATTTGGGACATGAGTTCAGTCATGTTCAACTCTAACGGCTAGCAGGCGAGTCTCAGAAAAACTTGTTCTAAGCGGTGGACCAAAATTGTCTGGCACACCTTTTGCTTTAGTGTTGTTGACGCAGTTATAACCTGCCACTGTGATGATAACGGCAGGGATTTTTTAGATTAGGAGTCTTTGTAATGAAAAAACAAGCTGGCTTTACATTGGTTGAATTGGTTGTTGTGATCGCAGTGTTGGGTATTTTGGCGGCTACCGCATTGCCAAGATTTGTGAATGTACAATCCAAAGCGATTATTGGTGCGGGTAATGGCCTGCAAGGTTCTATTGCCTCAGCTGCCAATCTGGCGCGTGCCTCATGGATTGCTGCAGGCAGCTCCGGTACTAATGTAAACATGGATGGTGTTTCGGTGGTTGTTGATAGTAATACTGGCTGGCCAACTGCAACAACCGCAGGTATTACCGCTGCCTTGCAAGACAAAGCAGGCTTCACTGATGGCGGCGCTGGTGTATATACCAAAAGCAGTGGTACTTGTACTGTAACCGTAACTTATACTGCAACTAATGGTAGTGCAGCAACGACCTCTTCAGGTTGCTAAGCGCTGGTTGCAAACTTAGGGGTGTGGTGTTTTGTGGGCTAGTCGCGTAAAAGGCTTTACGCTTGTCGAGTTGGTGGTTGTGATCTCGGTGTTAGCGATTGTAGCTGCAATGGCTGCCCCCAGGTTTGTCACTGGAGATGTGTTTGAAACCCGCGGTGACGCGGGTTTACTTTCTTCAATGCTGCGATATGCGCAAAAGACCGCCATTGCCCAGCGGCGTGTTGTCTATGTGGTGCACACGAACGCGGTGCCAGATATCGTCAAACTCTGCTTTGATACGGCTTGCAGTCAGGGGGTTGTCAACCCAGAAAATGCGGGTGCATACATCTGGTCTAGTTCTCGCTATGTCGATGTGGTTTCCTCTAATGCATTGTTGGGCTTTGACTCTTTGGGACGCGCAGTGCCTGATGCGGCAGCCAGTTACACCGTCACCAATCGTAAAAATAATGCCCAGTCGGTGACGATTACCATTGAAGCTGGAACTGGCTACGTTCATTAATTTTGTTCGGTCCATGCGCTGAAAACCTCAACCTCTATGTCAGGCTGTCATAAAAACAATAAACATCGTCGATTTCAACCGGGATTTTCACTGGTTGAAATGGTGGTATTTATTGTGATTGTCACCACAGCCATTGCCGGGGTCATTGGGGCGCTCGCTTTTATGGGACGTCACTCGGTGGACCCTTTGGTTCGTAAGCAGGCGATTGCCATCGCTGAGTCGCTCATGCAAGAGATTCAGCAGATGCCCTTCACTTATTGTGATCCTGATGATGCAAACGCTGCGACTGCAGCGGCCTATTCCGATTGTACCAATCCGCAAAATACCTCATTGACTGGCCCCACGCCCTCTACCGAAAGTCGTTATAGTGCGACTAATCCGTTTGATAACGTCGCTGATTATGGTGGGTTCACAATGCCAGGCGGTGGATGTGCTGGAATTTGTCGTATTGGTAATGCGACCGCAATCAGCGGCTTGAATCCCTACACTGCCTCTGTGGCCATCTCTCAGGTGGGCGCCAGTGGCGCGTTTGCAGCGCTACCCGCGAATGCAGTGCTACAAATCGTGGTGACGGTGACCGGGCCTGCCAATACCACCATCCGTCTGACGGGTTTTAAGGTGAGATATGCGCCGCGCATTTAAGCCTGATGTAACAACGCAGTCGGGCTTCACGCTGGTGGAGTTGGTCATCGTCATTGTCGTCATGTCGATTCTGGGTGGCGTCTCCGTCATGTTTATCAAGAATTCGATGCTTTCCTATGTCAATTCTGAGGCCTATTACGCCTTGGCAGATCGGGCCGATGTGTCATTGCGCCGCATGGCCAGAGATATTCGTAACGCACTCCCTAACAGTGTTTGGGTGGCTGCAGATGGTTCTTACGTGCAGTTTATTCCGATTAAGGCAGGTGGCCGCTATCAGCAGGATACGCTGGATTTTGTGACCGCTGGGGACACTTTCAGCGTGTTAGGTGAAGCTGTTCCAGTCGCGAGCGGTGACCAGTTGGTGATTTACAATTTGGGCATTACAGGTGCCGATGTGTACAGTGGTGACAATATACGCACCCTCACAACCACTGGGAGTAGTTTGACGACGTTGACATTTACCGGTGCTGCATTTCCGTTGCCTTCACCGGCCAGTCGTTTTTATGTCGTCAATGGCGCCATGTTTTATGTATGCGATCTTGCCAATCGCCGCTTGCTGATGTACTCCAACTATGCAATTACCTCTGGTCACCCAGCAAACTTTAGTGGCTTGACGCCGAGTGTGGTCGCTGAGGATGTGACGGCTTGTAGTTTTACCTACACTGAAGGGGTGATGCAACACACCGGAGTTGTGACCGCGCAGCTGGAGCTGACTAGAAATGGCGGTGTTGCAAGACTGGTTAACTTGGTCAATGTGGTGAATTCGCCATGAAAACTATTGCTAATCGCCCTAAGGGATTCATGTTGCCTGTGGCAATCTTTCTACTAGTGGTATTGGCGACACTG
>CAYTIV010000143.1:0-5000 GCA_964437895.1 uncultured Methylotenera sp. | reverse complement strand
GGCTAAAGAAGCTGTGCATTTTAAAGGAAGAATAAATATTGTCAACCAGAAAAACAAAAAAAACATTGCGGGCAACTGACCCGCAAGCCAAGCGTGAAGCGGAGTTGTATCAAACGCCGCTACCTAGTCGCGAGTTGGTTTTGCAATTACTCTCTGACCAGGGAGTGCCGCTAAGTGCGGATCAAATTTATGTCTTGCTCGATATCAGCCATGACGAGCGTGACATTTTCAATCGTCGACTGGCCGCCATGGAGCGAGATGGTCAATTGATGCGTAATCGTAAGGGGGCATTCTGCCTGCCTGATAAAATTCATCTGATTGCGGGTACGGTGTTTGGCCATACCGATGGCTATGGTTTTTTGGTGCCAGATGATAAAACCAAGAGCCCTGAAGATATTTTCCTCGGTCCCAAGGAAATGACGCTGGTGATGCATGGTGATCGTGCCATGGTGCGACTGGCGGGCGTTGACCGAAAAGGACGTCCTGAAGGTAAGCTGGTCGAGGTGCTGGAGCGCGGCAATAAAACGCTGGTAGGACGTGTGATTCGTGCGCAGGGCGTGACCATTGTTGCGGCTGAAGAAAAGCGTATCAGTCAGGATATTCTGATTCCTTATCATTTGGACATGGATGCGCAGGTGGGGCAGATTGTGACAGTCGAGCTGACTGAATATCCATCATCACACTCTAGTCCCATGGGTAAGATTGTTGAGATTCTTGGCAATTATGCTGACAGCGGTATGGAGATTGAGATTGCCTTGCGCAAGCATCACTTGCCGCATCAGTTTAATCCGGCGGCGGTCAAGCAGGCCGAAGACTATCCGGGCACCGTGCAGCCTAAGGACTACAAGGGTCGCAAGGATCTGCGTGATTTGCCGCTGATTACCATAGATGGTGAAACTGCCCGCGACTTTGATGATGCGGTATTTGCTGAGCCGCAGGGTAAGGGCTGGCGTCTGGTCGTTGCGATTGCGGATGTGAGCTTTTATGTGCAGCCTGGCGACGCGCTTGATAAGGACGCGTATGACCGGGGTAACTCGGTGTATTTTCCGCGCCGCGTGATCCCCATGTTGCCCGAGGCGCTCTCCAATGGTTTATGTTCACTGAACCCGGATGTAGAGCGTTTGTGTATGGTCTGCGATATGCAGATTGACGGGCAGGGGACGGTTAAACAATACCAGTTTTATCCCTCGGTGATGCTCTCCAAAGCGCGTATGACCTATACCAAGGTACATACGCTATTACAGGGTGAGGATGCTGGGCTAGCGGAGGAGTATGCCTGGTTGATGCCGCATTTGAATGATTTGAACAGCGTGTTTAGGTTGATGCTGACGCAACGTGAGAAACGCGGGGCCGTCGAGTTTGAATCCACCGAAACCATGATGATGTTTAACGACAATGGCAAGATCGACAAGATTGTGCCTGTCGTGCGCAATGACGCGCACAAGCTGATTGAAGAGTGCATGCTGGCTGCTAACGTGTGTGCTGCTGACTTTTTACTCAAAAATGAGCAGACCTGCCTGTTCCGTATTCATGAGGGTCCCACCCCTGAAAAACTAGAGGCCTTGCGCCTGTTTATGGGCGAGTTTGGTTTTGGTGTGGGTGGCGGTGAAAACCCGAGTGCCAAGGACTATGCCAAACTCATGCAGCGTATTAAGGCGCGTCCAGATGCGCAGTTGCTACAAACCGTGATGCTGCGCTCTATGCAGCAGGCCGTATACAGCCCCGATAATGTGGGGCACTTCGGTTTGGCTTATGAAGCTTACACCCACTTTACCTCGCCCATCCGGCGTTATCCGGATTTATTGGTGCATAGAGCAATCAAGGCTGTGGTTGAGGGTAAACACTATCAGGCCAAAGACTGGCATCAACTGGGTGTGCATTGCTCAATGACTGAGCGCCGTGCCGACGATGCCACGCGGGATGTCACCAACTGGCTCAAATGCTTCTACATGCAGGACAAGGTCGGTGAAGTATTTAGCGGTACCGTGGCAGGTGTCACCAGCTTTGGTCTGTTTGTTGCGCTCGATGAAGTATATGTTGAGGGCTTGCTGCATGTGACTGATCTGGGTAATGACTATTTCATTCACGACAAAGCCAGACACGAGATGGTTGGTGAGCGCACGGGTGTGCGCTACCGATTGGGTGACCGGATGACCGTTAAAGTCGTTCGGGTGGATATGGAAACCTCGCGCATTGACTTTACTCTGGTGGATAAAGTGGTGGAGTCAGGAGACGCTGACGCGGGTGCTGAGGTATCAAATGTTATGCCTGCCATGGCAAGGCCCAAAAAAACGGGCGCGGGAAAATCCGCCGCTGAGTCATCGGCAAAGGGTGTTTGGAGCGCTTCTGTAGGCGCTAGTAAGCCCGCCGGCAAGGCAGCAAGGCCTGGCCGTAGTCAGGCTGAAAAAACCACCCCCAGCAAAGCTTCAGCTGGCAAGGCACGCTCGCCCAAGCAAAAAGGCCGGCATGTTGCGCAAAAAAATAAAGGCAAACCCAAGGCAAAAGCCCGATAATAGCGCCTCAAGCGCGGCCTGCGAGTCGGGCCGTCAGTTCGCGTAGGGGCAGCGATGGGTCATCCATCACTGTCGCTACGCGATTCATGTTTTATCATTTGCCTATTTTGAGGCAAAGATCTCGAAAAATTAGGAGTTAGGTATGTCAGAAACCCGCATTTTGTTCGGTTTTCATGCGGTGTTGAGTCGCATGCGTCAGCATGGTGGCAGCATTCAGGAAATCATCATTGATCAGGACCGCGTAGATGCCCGTATGCGTGACCTGCTTGAAATGGCGAAATCTCAGAATATTCGTGTGATTCAGTCTGAGCGTCATCGTTTGGATGGCTTTATCGGTGCGCATGGTCGTCACCAAGGCGTGATTGCTCGCGTGGTTGAAACGCCCATGCCGTACAAAGATATCCATGACGTTCTGGAATCAGATCTGGATGAGCCACCTTTCTTTTTGGTGCTCGATGGCGTGCAAGATCCGCACAACCTAGGCGCGTGCCTGCGTGTGGCGGATGCCATGGGTGTGCATGCCATTATTGCGCCCAAGGATCGTTCTGTGGGCTTGAATGGTACGGTACGTAAAGTCGCCAGTGGCGCGGCTGAGACGGTGCCTTTTATTGCCGTCACCAATTTGGCACGCACCCTGCGTGAGTTAAAAGAAGCTGGAGTGTTTATTGTCGGGACGACGATGGATGCACCTGGTACTTTGCACAATACCCGCTTGCAGGGCCCGATTGCATTGGTGATGGGGGCTGAAGGCGATGGCATGCGCCGCCTAACCGAAGAAACCTGTGATGCGCTGATTACCATTCCTATGTTTGGTACCGTGCAAAGCCTGAATGTCAGTGTCGCCAGCGGGATTGCCTTGTACGAAATTCGCCGTCAGCGCGTATTGGCCACCGACTGATAGGCCACTAGGTGGTTGTATGCTGAGCCTGAAAGACTTGTGGCAGCAGTTGCGACAACATGGTCGCCGCTTATGGCTGGGGCAGTGGCTGGCCTTTTGCGGCGCGATGGTGGCTGTTCCCATCCCTTTGCTGATGCCGCTGTTGGTGGATGAGGTGTTGTTACGTCAGCCAGGCAAGTTGACCGAATGGATGGCATGGGCGCTGCCTGCCACCTGGCAAGGGCCAGTCGCCACCATTCTGCTGGTGACTTTGCTCACCATCACGTTGCGTTTGAGTAGTGTTTTGCTTGGCGTGGCGACGACCCGCATCTTTGTCGGCCTGTCTAAGCAGGTGACACTGGGTGTGCGGCAGACCGTGTTGGACAAATTGTCACGGATACGCATGCAGGTCTACGAAAGCCTGGGGGCGGGTCAAGTGACGGCCAGACTGTTGACGGATATTGAAACGCTGGACAAGTTTTTAGGCGAAACCATCGCCAAAGTGCTGGTGGCGGTGCTCAGCGTGATTGGTGTGGCGGTGGTGCTGTTGTGGATGCACTGGCAACTGGCCCTGATTATCTTGCTGTTGAATCCGTTTGTGATCGGCCTGACCATGGTGCTGGGCAAAAAGGTCAAGCTTTGGAAACAGCGCGAAAACGGCGCATTTGAGACTTTGTCACAATCGGTTACGGAAACGCTCGAGGTTATGCAGCAGTTGCGTGCCAGCAACAGTGATCGCCGTTTTCTCGATCAGGCCAAGCAAGCGGCAGAAGAGGTGCGTTTGGCGGCCACCGCCTCCGGCTGGAAATCCGATGCGCTGTCTCGCTTATCGTTTGGTGTATTTCTGTTTGGTTTTGAGATCTTTCGCGCCGTCGCTATGTTGATGGTGGTGTTTTCTAACCTCTCAGTCGGGCAGATGATCGCCGTGTTTGGCTATCTGTGGTTTATGATGGGCCCCGTGCAAGAGCTGCTGTCGGTACAGGTATCCTACTTTGCAGCGAAAGCGGCGTTGGGGCGTATCAATCAGGTGCTGGCGGCCGATGAGGAGCCACAATATCCGGAACAGTTACAAGCGTTGGATACACAGACACCGGCGGCGATTAGTCTACAGGCCGTGACTTTTGCTTACGGCGAGGGCGAGCCTATTCTTAATGCGGTTTCGTTGGAAATCGCGCCAGGCGAGCAGGTCGCCCTAGTCGGTGTTTCCGGCGCTGGCAAGTCTACCTTGGTACAACTGCTTTTGGGACTTTATGCGCCGACGGCAGGCCGCATTCTATTTAATGGGCAGCCTGTGGATGCGCTGGGCTATGCACAGGTGCGTGAGCATCTCGGCGTGGTTTTGCAGCAACCTATGCTGTTCAATGCCAGTGTGCGCCAAAACCTTACCATGGGGTTGACCTTTGCCGAAGAGGCCTTGTGGCAAGCGCTGGAAGTGGCGCAATTGGCGCAGTTTGTGCGTGATTTGTCGCAGGGGCTGGAAACCTCATTAGGACGCAGCGGTGTTCGCTTGTCAGGCGGGCAGCGCCAGCGGTTGGCCATCGCACGCATGATCCTCAAGCAACCACAGGTTGTGATCCTGGATGAAGCGACCTCTATGCTAGACACACACA
>CAYTIV010000142.1:0-5068 GCA_964437895.1 uncultured Methylotenera sp. | reverse complement strand
TTAGACGTTGGTCATGATGCGGATAGCCCCGCATTTTATGCCATCATTTTGTCCCTAGTCAGGGTCGCAATCTTCCTCTTTTATCTGGCATCCCCTATACTCAACTTAACTTTAATCACCCTGTTGAGTAACCTCCATGATCCAACCCATGCTGATCGCTAAAAACAATACTATCGAAAGTGTGATGCTGCCCAAAATGGCCAACCGCCATGGCCTGATTGCGGGCGCGACGGGGACCGGCAAGACGGTCACCTTGCAAAGCCTGGCTGAGCAATTTTCGCGGATAGGCGTGCCGGTATTCATGGCGGATGTGAAAGGCGACTTATCCGGCATGAGCCAGGTGGGCGGCGGGAATGCCAAAGTGGATGCGCGTGTGCAGCAACTGGGGCTGACGGGGTATGCCAATAAGGCTTACCCGACCATGTTCTGGGACATGTTTGGCGAAAAAGGGCACCCTGTACGCACCACGCTGAGTGAGATGGGGCCCTTGTTGTTGGCGCGCATGCTGAATCTCAACGAGGTACAAGCTGGCGTGCTGAATGCGATTTTCAAGATCGCCGATGATCAGGGCATGTTGCTGCTGGATATGAAAGATCTGCGGGCCATGGCCCAGCATTGCGCCGAAAACTCGGCTAGCTATCAGACCCAGTACGGCAACATTTCTACCGCCAGTGTCGGTGCCATTCAGCGCTCGCTGCTGCAATTGGAAACCGAAGGCGGCGATATTCTGTTTGGTGAGCCTGCGCTTAACTTCGAGGACATGATGCAGACGGATGCCAAGGGGCTGGGATTTATCAACATCCTGGCGGCAGACAAACTGCTGAATTCGCCGCGCGTCTATGCCACCCTGTTGCTTTGGCTGTTGTCTGAGCTGTTTGAAAAGCTGCCAGAAGTCGGTGATATGGAAAAACCGAAACTGGTGTTCTTTTTTGATGAGGCGCATTTATTGTTTAATGACGCCCCCGATATTTTGATGCAGAAGATCGAGCAGGTGGTGCGACTGGTGCGCTCCAAAGGCGTGGGGGTCTATTTTGTCTCACAAAATCCGCTCGACATTCCTGATGTGGTTCTGGGCCAGCTTGGCAACCGCGTGCAACATGCCTTGCGCGCGTTTACCCCGCGTGATCAAAAGGCCGTACAAGTGGCGGCACAGACTTTCCGCGCCAATCCCACGCTTAACGTGGCCACCGCCATCACTGAGCTGGGGGTGGGCGAAGCGCTGGTCTCATTTTTAGATGAGAAGGGCGCGCCTACGCCGGTCGAGCGGGTATTCGTGTGCCCGCCTGAGAGTCGGGTCGGCCCAGCTACCGATGCTGAGCGCACGCGCGTCATGGCGCAATCACTGGTGGCGGGAGTGTATGACAAGCTGGTAGATCGCGAGTCAGCCTACGAGATTCTCAAACAGCGTGCCGAGCAGGCCACTGCCGCTGCGTCTGCCCCGGCGCAAAAAGAGTCTGAAGACTCGGGTTTTGACTTGGGTGGCATACTCACTGGTAAAAGCAGCCGCTCGGACTCGGTACTCGAATCTGCCGCCAAATCGGCCGCACGGGCCATCGGCTCGCAGTTAGGCCGGGCCATCGTACGCGGTGTGCTGGGGTCGATTCTGGGCAGCGGAAAAAGTAAACGCTAGCCGTAGCAGGCAGGCGGGTGCAGAGGAGAGTAGCCATGCTGAGTGACATTGAAATCGCCCAAGCCGCGCAGCTGCAACCCATCACTGAGATGGCTGGCGTACTGGGTCTGTCCGCAGAGGCGCTCTATGCCTATGGCCCACACATGGCCAAGCTGACCCAAGCCACTGTCAATCGACTGCATGCCTTACCGGCCAGAGCCAAGCTGGTGCTGGTCACGGCCATTAACCCTACGCCCGCGGGTGAGGGTAAAACCACCACCACCATCGGGCTGACCGATGCTCTAAATCTGGCGGGTTATCCGGCCATGGCTTGCTTGCGTGAGCCTTCTCTAGGGCCGGTGTTTGGCATGAAGGGCGGTGCCACCGGCGGCGGTTATGCGCAAGTGCTGCCGATGGAACAGATCAATCTGCACTTCACTGGAGATTTTCACGCCATCACGGCGGCCAATAATCTGTTGGCTGCGCTTATCGATAATCATATTTACCAAGGCAATGTGTTGGGCTTTGACCAAGTCAGCTGGCGTCGTTGCATGGACATGAATGACCGTGCCTTGCGCCGGGTGACGCTGGAGACAGAGACGCATACTGGCTTTGATATCACAGTGGCGAGCGAGGTCATGGCCATTTTCTGCCTCGCCAGTGATTTGTCGGATTTGACACGCAGACTAGGCCGAATTCAGGTGGGGCGCAACCAGCAGGGCGCCGCCATACTGGCCAGTGACCTGCAGGCTGAAGGGGCGATGACCGCCTTGCTCAAGGATGCATTTCAACCCAACCTGGTACAAACTCTGCAGGGCTCGCCTGCGTTAGTCCATGGCGGCCCGTTTGCCAATATTGCCCACGGTTGCAATTCGCTGGTGGCCACGCATACCGCGCTACGGTTGGCAGATTATGTGGTGACCGAGGCTGGCTTTGGCGCCGATCTGGGCGCCGAGAAGTTCATGGATATCAAATGTCGCCAGTCCGGCTTGCGCCCAGATGTGGCTGTGGTGGTCGCCACCATCCGTGCGCTTAAATACAATGGTGGGGTCGAGGTGCCGGATATCAACGTGGAGAACCTGTCGGCGCTGTCGGTGGGGGTGGCCAATCTCAACAAGCATGTGAGCAATCTGCGACAGCATTTTGGCTTGCCGGTTGTGGTGGCGCTCAATCATTTTACGGCGGATACCGAGGCGGAAATTGCCGTGGTGCGTGCGGCGGTAGAAGCGCTGGGTGCCAGCCTACACGTGTGTCGCCACTGGGCCGAAGGCGGGCAAGGCGCGCTCGCGCTGGCGCATGCCGTCGCGGCTGCGGCTCAGTCCGCAGCGACGCCGCATCTGCTTTATGAGGATGCGCTGTCTTTGCCAGATAAACTGCAGAGGGTGGCGCAAGCCATCTATGGCGCCAGTGAGGTGACATACACTGCACTGGCCCGTGCGCAATTGGTAGAGATGCAGGCGGCCAGTCAGGGCTTGCCGGTGTGTGTCGCCAAGACCCAATATTCCTTGTCTTGTGATGCGCGAGTGCGTAATGTGCCGCAGGGGCATGTGTTACATGTGCGCGAGTTGCGTCTGTCACGCGGGGCCGGCTTTGTGGTCGCCATCTGTGGCGATATCATGACCATGCCCGGCTTGCCTAAAGTGCCTGCCAGTGGCCGCATCAGCGTGGATGCCGATGGTAGAATACAAGGCTTATCCTGAAAGTTGCCGATGCAAACCTTTAGTCAGTTGGGTCAGGCCGACCAAACCATCAATAAATCACGTTTTTTTGCGCGGGCAAAACGCTGTGAAAATGAGCGCGAGCTCGCTTTGTTTTTGCGCCAGTTTGCCAGTGAACATCAAGGTGCAGGGCACCTGGCGTACGCGTTCCGCATGAAAACGGCCGAAGGCATTGTGGCCCGCTTTTCAGATGCGGGCGAGCCCGCCGGCACTGCCGGCAAGCCTATCCAGCAGATGTTGGATGGCCAGAACTATGTCAATGTCTGTGTCGCGGTCATACGTTACTATGGCGGCATCAACCTAGGCACCGGCGGATTGGTGCGTGCGTATGGCGGTACCGCCAAAATGGCGATGGATGCTGCCGGCAGCCAGCCCTTTGTCGAAATGGTGCAACTCAAAATCTCCACCACTTACAAACGCGTGGATGAGTTGACGCGTGAGATCGAAAAATGTCATGGCGAAGTGCTCGACAAGCAGTTTGATGAAGCCGTCCATTTTCTGATCAAATTACCGCTAGACGCAGCCAGACAGATCCAGGCCAGATTTTGATCTGGCCCCATTAAACACACCATGAATCGGAGTCCGCAGTGAGTCAACCCCAACGCCTGGAAGTCGCCACCTATCTGTTGATAGCAGCACTGATGTGGCTGGTATTACAGGTACAGCTCCTCCCCGCGCTGCTGGTGGGGCTGCTGGTGTTTGAACTGATCCACGTCATCTCGCCCTTGATTGCGCGCAAACTGCCCGGCCACTACGCCAAATGGTTGGCGGTGATGCTGATCGCCACCTTGGTTATCGGTCTGCTGTTTGGCATCGGCATGGGTATGGTGACCCTGATCCGTAGCGATAGCGGTGGCCTGGCGGTGTTGTTTGACCAACTGGCCAGAATTATCGAAGACTCTCGCAAGGTGTTGCCACCCTGGCTAAACGCGCGTTTACCTGACGATGCTATCACGCTGCAGCAAACCGTGATCGACTGGCTGCGTGCGCACTCGGCAGACTGGCAACTGCTGGGCAAAGAGGCGGGGCATCATCTGGCCCATATCCTGATTGGCATGGTCATCGGTGCCATGGTGGCCCTGCATGATGTGCAGACCGATGGTCACCATAAGCCGCTGGCACAGTGCCTGCTGAATCGCATACGCCTGTTTGCCGAAGCTTTTAAAAATATCGTCTTTGCCCAGGTGAAAATCTCTGCGGTGAATGCCACGTTGACCGGTATTTACCTCGCCGTCATTTTGCCGCTGTGTGGCGTCCATCTGCCGTTTACCAAAACCATGATCGCCATCACCTTTCTGGTCGGTTTATTGCCGGTGATCGGCAATCTGATGTCCAACACAGTGATTGTGATCGTCAGCACCAGTCACTCTTTTGTGGTGGCCATGGGGTCGCTGGCGTTTTTGATTGTGATACACAAGCTCGAGTACTTTCTTAATGCGCGTATTGTGGGTAGTCAGATCCGTGCCTATGCCTGGGAGTTGCTGCTCGCCATGCTGCTGATGGAGGCCACGTTCGGCTTGCCCGGTATTGTGGCCGCGCCGGTTTACTATGCGTACATTAAGAGCGAGTGCCGGGCACGCGGACTGGTGTAGCTTGTTGGCACTGAGCAGGCATCAAAAAAGCGCGCCGAGGCGCGCTTTTTTACCAGCTTGACCTGCGTGCCTACCTCAGTTTGTACAGGCGGGTAAAAAAGCGCGCCGAGGCGCGCTTTTTTACCAGCTTGACCTGCGTGCCTACCTCA
>CAYTIV010000141.1:1307-5105 GCA_964437895.1 uncultured Methylotenera sp. | reverse complement strand
GTCGTTTTCCGCAACCAATTTCATTACGTTTGCAACGGACATTACATTCTCCTCAGTGATCAAGGTCTAAAATGATTCAAGTTGTACACGCAAAAAACGGGACATGTTGCGGATGTCCCGGAACGTGAGCAAGGTAAAAATGGATAATCGGGATTCAATCGAGTGAAGGAATCCCAGGAAATCTCAATGTGTAATATTAGCAGGAAGCATGCCACCCCAGAATAACCATTTTGCATGGATTGCGACTATCTTACATAAAATAATCAAATCGCAATGCACCAATAGTGTGCGATGCAACAAATTGGGCACCAAAATGGTGCTCATCGATTTTGGCGCCCATTCGCAGGTATACTCGGCTTTTTGATGGATGCCAAAAAGAACGAAGGTGTGACGTGGAAAGTGTAGAAAGTATCCTGAAACAGGCCCATATCCGTGCCGAACAAAATGGTTTGCCTTATGCCGGTGCTCTGACACCCTTAGAGACCTATGCGCTGATAAGCCAGGATCCTTCGGTGGTGCTGGTGGATGTGCGTACGCGTGCCGAACTGGAGTTGGTCGGGCGCGTGCCAGAGGCGGCGCATATTGAATGGGCCTTTTATCCGGGCATGGTCGCCAACCCTGACTTCGCCGAGCAATTGCAAGCGCAGGTGGCGTCCGCGC
Source organism: uncultured Methylotenera sp. (assembly GCA_964437895.1). Lineage (GTDB taxonomy): Bacteria > Pseudomonadota > Gammaproteobacteria > Burkholderiales > Methylophilaceae > Methylophilus. Next base: position 4,445 of record CAYTIV010000141.1, on the reverse strand, counting down.
GTACGGTGATTTTTATGTGCCGCACAGGGGGGCGCAGCCATAACGCGGCCTTGCTGGCGCAGCAGCTGGGCTATGCGCATGCCTACAACATGCTCGAAGGCTTTGAAGGCGAAGCTAACGCGCAAAAGCAACGCACACTCATCAACGGCTGGAAACATGCCGGCTTGCCCTGGACCAATTAAACTGCACGGCCTATGACGATAGAAAAGTATGCAGTGATTGGGCACCCCATCGCACACAGTAAATCGCCTTTGATACATCAGGCGTTTGCCAAGCAGTTCAATAAAACAATTGCTTACGAGCGGGTATTGGCACCGCTGGATGGGTTTGCAGCCACCCTGCAAGCATTGCGTGACGCGGGCTATCTCGGGGCCAATGTCACGGTTCCGTTCAAGTTCGAGGCGTTCGATGCCTGTGACACGTTGACGGTCCGTGCCGAGACCGCCGGCGCGGTGAATACGCTGAGCTTCAGTACTTCATTGGTCACCGGAGATAACACTGATGGCGTGGGGTTGGTGAGCGACATTGAAAGGCATCATGGCCGAACGTTAGCCGGGAAAAGTGTTTTATTGCTGGGGGCGGGCGGTGCAGCGCAGGGCGTGCTTTTACCGTTGTTGCAGGCCGGGCCGCAGCAAATCACCCTTGCCAATCGTAGCATAGACAAAGCGCAGGCCATGTGTCGCCGGTTTGCGGAGCATGCCCTGGCGTTGCAAGTGAATCTGCAAGTGCAGACCTTTACGGATTTGGCTCAGCGCTATGATGTCGTCATCAATGCTACGTCGGCGGGCCTGACGGACAGCGCAATCATGTTGCCATCTGAGATTTTCAACCATGACACACTGGCATACGACATGATGTATGGTCGCGAGACGCCTTTTATGCAACAAGCGCGAGCGGCCGGGGCGCAGGTGGCCGATGGTTTAGGTATGTTGGTCGAGCAAGCGGCGGAGGCTTTTTACCTCTGGCACGGATTGCGTCCAGAAACTGCAGCCGTCATTCAATCCTTTCGGTAGTGGCTGCCTATGACCCTCAAAAAAGCCATGCAATGGTTCTTGGGTATGCTCTTGCTATGGGTTTGCCTGTATCAGGTTTGGGTATTGCTACACATTGTGTGGTGGATGGATCATAACCCCGACTCGACAGCATTTATGGATGCACGCCGTGATGTGCTGCAGGCTGCGCATCCTGAGGCACAGTTGCAGTATCAATGGGTGCCCTATGCGCGCATCAGCAGTCACCTCAAGCGCGCGGTCATTGCGTCAGAGGACAGTCGTTTTGTTGATCATCAGGGATTTGACTGGGCTGGCATCGAAGTGGCGTTTGAGAAGAATCTTAAACAGGGGAAAATTGTCGCCGGCGGCTCTACCATTAGTCAGCAGCTGGCGAAAAACCTGTTTCTTTCTGGGCATAGAACACCTTGGCGTAAGGCGCAGGAAGCCGTGATTACCTTTATGCTGGAAAAGCTGCTGAGCAAACGGCGCATTCTGGAGCTGTATTTGAATGTGATCGAGTGGGGCGAAGGTGTGTTTGGGGCGGAGGCCGCGGCACGGCATTATTTTCACGGCAGTGCTAAAGGGCTGGCGCCTGTGCAGGCTGCCCGTCTGGCGGCCATGATACCCAATCCCAGATTTTATGACGCGCACAGAAGCACTCGTTATTTAAATCGTCACGCGGCCACCATACAAGCGCGTATGCGATTGGTCAAAGTACCCTGAGTTTGCGGGTCTGTTCAACGCATGGTCAGCGGCCGTGCCCACATACAATCATGTACATATAAGTTTATGTATGTGGCTGAACCACATCCGTATCGGATGCAGAGAGTTGCATCAGGGGGCCGGTTGCATGTTGACCTTAGCCCTGAACAGCGAGATGTTTCAACAAGGGTATGAGGTAACGGCCAGTATAACTGGCCGTATTTTTTGCCAGTTCTTCAGGTGAACCCACGCCAACGACCATGCCGCCACCATCACCACCTTCCGGACCCATATCAATCAGCCAGTCAGCCGTTTTGATCACGTCTAGGTTGTGCTCAATAATCACGACCGTGTTGCCTGCATCGCGCAGTCGATGGATTACATCCAATAACAGCTGAATATCTGCAAAATGTAGGCCGGTCGTCGGCTCATCCAGAATATACAGAGTGCGTCCAGTATCGCGCTTGCTCAGTTCCAGTGACAGTTTCACACGTTGCGCTTCTCCCCCTGAGAGGGTCGTTGCCGACTGCCCCAGTGTGATGTATCCCAGGCCAACGTCGAGTAGCGTCTTCAGTTTGCGTTCAATCACTGGCTGCGCATTGAAAAACTGGTGCGCCTGCTCTACGGTCATCGCCAGCACTTCGTGAATGTTTTTGCCTTTAAACTGAATTTCCAGCGTTTCACGGTTATAGCGCTGGCCTTTGCACACATCGCAAGGCACATACACATCGGGCAAGAAGTGCATTTCCACGCGGATGACGCCATCGCCCTGGCAAGCTTCGCAGCGCCCACCCTTCACATTAAATGAGTAGCGGCCTGGGCCGTAACCGCGCGCACGGCTCTCCGGCACGCTGGCAAACAGGTCGCGGATAGGCGTAAACAACCCGGTATACGTCGCTGGATTGGAGCGCGGAGTGCGGCCGATGGGGCTTTGGTCAACATCAACGACTTTGTCGAAAAACTCTAAGCCTTCGATACTGTCATGTGGAGCCGCTTCTGTACTGCTGCCATATAAATGTGTCGCTACGACACGGTAAAGCGTGTCGTTAATCAGCGTGGACTTTCCACTGCCTGATACGCCAGTGACGCAGGTCAGCAGCCCAACCGGAATCTCGACGCTGACATTTTTAAGGTTGTTACCACTGGCGTTATTCAGCTTGAGCCAACGCGCCGGGTCTGGGCGCGTACGGGGCAGTTTGAACGTGATCTGCTTTTTGCCGCTGATATATTGGCCGGTGAGTGAGTGAGGGTCTGCCTCAATTTGCGCAGGCGTGCCAGACGACACAATATTGCCACCATGCTCACCTGCCCCGGGGCCAATATCTACAATAAAGTCAGCCAGCTGAATCGCATCCTGATCATGTTCGACCACAATCACGCTGTTGCCAAGATCGCGTAAACGCTTGAGGGTTTCTAGCAATCTGTCGTTGTCACGCTGGTGCAG